>JAUUPT010000140.1 GCA_030843315.1 Bacteroidaceae bacterium
GCTTACGTCGATGTGGAGTTTCTCTTCCGGAAGCCCCAAATAGGCGGCGACACGATTCATATTCCGCACGATGCGGTTGGTGTCGGCAGCACTTTCTACCAATAGTTTTCCGGTGCGGAGCAATAAATCTAATTTTCTGCGAAGAACTTTTACCTGTTCTGTTGATGTGTTATCCATTAACTTTTTACTCTAAAAATGTTTTTACTTTTTGGAGGTGCAAAGATAGACAAAATGTAGAAAATGATTTCATACTTCAGCAAGAAACCTATACCTTTGCACCCGTTTTTCAGCAGAAGTTATCCGTAAAAGCGACAAAGACCAATTATTAACAAGCAATTCAATCAATGGAAATATTCTGGAATACCATCGCGCAATACAATGAAGGAACTTGGTGGGCGCAACTCTTTATTACCATAGTAGGCATCACGCTAACCATACTGCTCTATCGGAAACCTGTCACCTGGGTGAAGCGTTCCATGAAAATATATATGGTATTCCTGAATGCCTGGATATCCATTGTATATTACATGACGTATTGCAACACACGCAGTTACAGTTATATCCTCACTTTGTTTTGGGGAGTCATTGCATTGATATGGCTATGGGACTTATACGCCAACTATACACAGTTTGAACGCAATCCCAGATACAAATTCCTCGTAGGTGTACTCTATGCGATGCCTTTCCTCTACCCGCTCCTTTCGTGGGCACGCGGCATGGGATTCCCGATGATGACCACTACCGTGATGCCTTGTTCGGTAGCCGTATTCACCATCGGGCTATTGCTTGGCTTCTCGCGCAAAGTCAACCTGATTGTGATATTGTTTTTATGCCACTGGGCACTCATCGCATTCTCCAAAGTTTATATCTACAAGATACCGGAAGACCTCTTGCTGGCCAGTGCCACCGTGCCCGCCATCTATCTGTTCTTTAAGAATTACTTCGACCAGAACTTGCATAAGGAAACCAAGCTAAGCGCGCGACTCATGAATGGGTTTCTTATCTTCATTTGCGTGGTAGTGGGGATATTGCTCAGCATTACGCTGTTTCAAGGAATTTAGCGCGCTGTGCACACTAAATAAAGTAGCAAGTAGTTAACTACTTGCTACTTACTATTTTTTCTTTCCCTGATTAGCCACCGCCTCCATCAACTTCTTGATTTCTTCCGGATCGCCCAGGAAATAATCATTCGTCAGGTTCAGTTCATCGTCAAACTCGAAAACGTAGGGCACGGCAGTAGGCAGGTTCAGATGCACGATGTCCTCATCCGAGATATGTTTCAGATGCTTGATGATACCGCGCAAACTGTTACCATGAGCCACTACCAACAATTCGTCAGCTGTCTTCAGATTCGGAAAAATTACACATTTCCAGTATGGCATGATGCGGTCAATCGTATCTTTCAACGACTCCGTGCGGGGAAGTTCCGCATCGGGCACTTCCCGATAACGGTCTTCAAAGCGAGGGTTGCGCGGGTCATCTTCGGCCAACGCATGCGGGGCAACGTCGAAACTGCGACGCCACACCTGTACTTGCTCATCGCCATACTTGGCAGCCGTCTCCGCCTTGTTCAGTCCTTGCAACTGTCCGTAATGCTTTTCGTTCAGTCTCCAAGACTTCTCTACCGGAATCCAATCCTGATCGAGACGGTCCAGCACACAATTCAACGTCTTCACAGCACGCTTCAAATAAGAAGTATAAGCCTTCTCAAAACGAAAACCTTTTTCTCTCAGCAACTCGCCAGCCTTTACAGCTTCAGCCACACCCTTCTCCGTCAAATCAACATCCGTCCAACCTGTGAAACGGTTTTCCTTATTCCATGCACTCTCGCCGTGGCGAAGTAAAACAATCTTTTTCATATTCGGTCAATCTCCTTTCTGTTTCCATTAGAAACACTTACTCCCCTTCTCTTGTTCACACAAAAAAAACGCACCATCTGTTTACTTGAAACAGATGGTGCGTTTGGTCCAAACAGACCATGCGTTTGACCTTAACAGATGATGCGTTTCATGCAAACACATCATCTGTTTTTATATCATCTTAGTTGAACCAACGAACGTAGCAGAAGTCCTGACGGTGAGGCAGATCTGCATTCTTCGGGAACATACGGTATGACACCTTGAAGCTACCTGCATTTTCCAGCTTATGCTTAGTCTGGAAGGTATAAAGGTTACCTTCTTTCTTCACTACCTCGAACGGTTCTACGGAGTAGATGTGCTGCTTGCCGTCGTGAGCCGTATAAGTAGTTACAAGTTCCAGACCGATTGCATCGTTCAAGCCCTTCTCGTCAATCACGTAAGTAATGATGTATTCCTTACCGCTTTCGAGAGAACCGGTGAGCAAGTCTTCAGTCTTTTCGCAAGATACCACTTCGATGCTATCCCACTTCTCAACCACTTCTTCCTTCCAGGCTGCTATTTCCTTAGCCTTGGCATAGTCGTTGGCTGCAAGCATCTTGAAGCGTTTAGCTTCCTTGATGTAGAATTTATTGTAGTAGTCGTCGAGCTGACGCTTCATCGTATAGTGCGGAGCAATCTGTGCGATAGAGTTCTTGATCGTCTTCACCCAACCTTCGGAATAACCCTTCTTGTTGCGTGCATAGTACAACGGAAGGATTTCTTGTTCGAGAATGCTGTAGATAGTAGCAGCATCCAACTGGTCTTGGTGATCCTGGTTCTGATAAGTACGCTTTTCTGTCAGCGCCCAACCTGCACCTTCGCGGTAGCCTTCGAGCCACCAGCCATCAAGCACGGAGAAGTTTACAACACCGTTCATCAACGCCTTCTCACCCGATGTACCGGATGCTTCGAGCGGACGAGTCGGAGTGTTCAGCCAAATATCCACACCGGAAACAAGGCGACGTGCCAACTGCATATCATAGTTTTCCAAGAAGATAATCTTGCCGAGGAACTCGGGACGACGGGAGATTTCGATAATTCTCTTAATCAGACCCTGGCCTGCACCATCGTGCGGGTGAGCCTTACCGGTGAACAGGAACTGTACCGGATAATCGGGGTTGTTCACGATCTTAGCCAGACGGTCCAGGTCGGTGAACAGCAAGTGTGCACGCTTGTAAGTAGCGAAACGACGTCCGAAACCGATCAGCAGTGCGTTAGGATTAATTTTATCCAGCAGAGAAACAATGCGTGAAGGATCGCCCTGGTTCTTCAACCAAGTCTCGCGGTATTGCTTGCGAACATAGTCTATCAACTTGTTCTTCATCGCCATACGCGTCTTCCAGATTTCTTCGTCGGATACATTATAGATAGCTTCCCAAATCTTAGGATTGGATTGGTCGTACAAGAAGTTCTCGTCGAAGTGTGCAGCATAAAGCTGTTTCCACTCCGTAGCGCTCCAGGTAGGGAAGTGTACACCGTTGGTCACATAACCTACGTGGTTTTCTTCGGGGAAGTAACCCTTCCAGATGGAAGAGAACATTTCCTGAGACACCTTGCCGTGCAACCAGCTCACACCGTTCACTTCCTGAGAAGTGTTGCAAGCAAATACGGACATACAGAAGCGTTCGCCCTTGTCGCCCGGATTGTTACGGCCGAGGTCCATAAGGTCGTCCCAAGTGATACCCATGCGGGTAGGATAACCACCCATATACTTGCCGAAGAGACCTTCGTCGAAGTAGTCGTGACCGGCAGGAACCGGAGTGTGTACAGTATACAGAGAAGAAGCACGTACCAGCTCGATAGCCTGGTCGTAAGTAAAGCCTTCGGCCACATAGTCGCAGATGCGTTGTACGTTGATCAAAGCTGCGTGTCCTTCGTTGCAGTGATAAATATCTTTCTTGATGCCCAGTTTCTTCAGCGTCAGGATACCACCGATACCGAGCAGAATCTCCTGCTTCAGACGGTTTTCCCAGTCGCCACCATAGAGCTGGTGAGTGATAGGAC
>JAUUPT010000038.1 GCA_030843315.1 Bacteroidaceae bacterium
TCGGCAAAGTGACACCCAGTGCAGGTAAGGTGGTATTCGACCAACTGCTTTGCGGCATGATGCGTGTCAAACTGAACGGTTTGGAAGAGAATGCGGAAGGCTCACTGACACTGACCAGTAGTAGTACAGACATCACCGGTTCGGCTGTGCTGACAATAGCTAATGATAAAGCAACGCTTTCCGGTTTGTCGAATAAAGGTAAAACGATAACACTGACTTTCAAGAACGAAGGTACTACAGGCTCGCTGTTGCTGGATATTCCTTTGCCCGCCGGCACTTATGGTAACGACCTCACCGCTACGCTGGCAATTGGTGAAGCTGAGGTTGAAGCGTTTAAGACAGAGGACGGTTTTGAGATAACAGACGGTGAAATCAAGGAGATGACCGAGCTCACCATTTCTGAAATTAAAGGTAACACTATCTCGTTCACTAAAAACGTGGCAAGCTCGGAAGATGCTAACAAGGAACTGACAGCAGGTGCAAAGAACGTCACGGTTGCTGCAATGGGTTCAGGTGACGCGCTTGAGATTCCGACCAACAGCTCAGCAGACGACCCTGTTACAATCAATGTCAGCACAGCAACTACCGACAACTTCACTGTAAAAGGAGCCAGTGGTGGCACAGCAGCAGTAAAGATTAATCTGCCGGAAGGTTCCAAGGGAACAATGACCGTTGAGAACATAAAAAGCGTAGAGATTATCGGTGGCTGGGGTCAAACTTCCAGCACGGTTAGCGATCCCTTGGTGGTAACAGCCGGTACCGGAGTCGAGGAGTTGACCGTGAAGGAGATTGAACACGTAGAAGTTAGTGGCACTTGGAAGAAGATAACTGCCAGCACGGGCGATAACACTTTTGTTGTGAAAGCCGGCGCTGTGATAGAAGATTTGACCGTAGAGAAAGGTAACATCGAAATTGAAGAAGGCGGTGTAGTCAATAAACTTACGCTGGAAGCTGATGTGACTATCAACAAGGCATTGACCATACCGGCCAATAAATCAATGGAAGTAATCTTAGGCACGTATCAGTTGACGTTGAGCAGAGACTATACTCGTATCTTGGAGAATGGTAGCCTTAAATTGACAGGCGATGCCGGCAACAAAGGAAAGGTAGAGGATGCCGCCAAAGGAATATCTTTGTATGGAAATGATGCTAAATTCACCATGACAAATGTAAAATATACAACTACGAATAAAAATGGATACGGCATTTTCATGGACGAACATGTCAGCTATGCAACTATCGATATTAAGAACTCTGACATGGCGGGTAAATACTTTTGTGTAGCCACGAATGCCAATGAAACAGTTGGTAACAGTAACAAAATTACACTGGAGAACTCTACTTTCATTGCCAATGAAACAGCTCTTATGGTAAACACTCCTACTGCGCTTACGGCTACGGGTTGTGCCTTCACAGGCGGCTGGCAAGCCGCTTTCCTGCGTGCCGGCGAATCGACATTCGATGCTTGCGGCTTTAACCTGGATGTCAACAGCAAATATGAAGAAAATAAAGTGAAGGCAGGCGCTACAGTTTGGGGTAACGGAAACAAAGTTCCTTCGGCAGCCATTACCGCAGGCAACAAAACGGATGGAAATGCTTATAAGCGTAAGGCTTCTTTCGAGTTGAAAAATAATTGTACCTTTAGTGTAAAAATAAATGGCACTGAAGACACTTCAACTTATCCCGCTATCTACATTGATGCGGAAAATGAAGATACGCAAGGCGTCACCTTCACCTATGACAGTGATTCATTCAAGGATGTCGGAACCGGTCTTGACATCCGCAACGAAGCAAAGGTTACTAAAGTAGACAAGATACCCGGTTAAAGTATTCCGAATTTGTTTACTTCCTGTATAACATAAGAAGGATGCCTTCCCCATGTCAAAACTTCATTTGGCAGGGAAAGGCATCCTTTACATTTTAGGGCAATTTGTTTACCCCACAACAGGCATTGCCTGCGCTCCAAGTACTCCCGCCAAAGCGGAAGCTACTGCAATAATGACTTTAAAAATAATACCCCAGGTTGATGATTTTGTTTTCATGCTACTTTAAAATTAAATTTATAAAATGTGTCAATATGCCAAGCATATTATTTATCCCATCGGGTTCTCGTCCAAATCCCCGTCGCCACCGCTACCGGAACCGTCCCCTTCACCGCTGCCGCCGGATGCGCCTTGCGACTCCAAGTAGGCTTGCAGGTCGATAAACTCTATTTTCTCTCCGGCACGCGTCGTCACCAAATCCACCTTCACCGAAGAAGAAGGACGGAAGTTGATGCGCACCTTCTGAATCTTGTCCGCCGTGCAGTCCTTTGCCACCGCAGAGCCTTCGCCCTCGCAGCTCAGCGAGAATACGCCGAAGTTCTCGATATTCACCGACTTGCCGCCGTACAGGCTCTCACGCATCACGTCCACAAAGTTGATGATCACACTGTGGATATCACCCGCCGACAGCGAACTCGCCTTCTGCATACGGTACGCCACTTCGTCTATTCCCACCGTCTGCCCCAACGTCACCAGGCGAGGGTAAAACATCTTCGCCGCATCCTTGCGGGTGGGGTCGGCAAACTTTTCCTTCTTGAAAAATACTCCCATAATCTTTTAGTTTTTAAAGGGTTAATAACTAAAGGCTCACAAGTAACCTTCGTAAATAAATTCATACTCAATGATTCATTGCAATTATCACTGCGACAAAGATACGGCAGCCGCTACAAGCCCAAGACGCATCCCACACTTTGCGCTATTTTTCAAGACAATAAGACACCATATCATTTCCATAAGACATTAATTTTCACTACCTTTACATCATGAAAATCAGATATATAAACCCTAAAAAAACAGTAGAACAATGAAAACAAAAGACGAAAAAGAAGAAGAAACCGAATTCAAATGCCGCAGTTATAGCAAGAGCGAACTTGCCCAACTATACAGCCCGTTCACCACTCCCAAAACCGCCGTCGACAAACTTAACCGCTGGATTGACCACAAACCCGGACTACGCCGGTTACTCACCGAAAGCGGACTCATCCCCTCTGCCAAATGCTACACTCCCGCACAGGTGCGGCTCATTGTCGAAGGCATCGGAGAGCCTTAATCTTTCCCACTCCCTTCGAGAAATTCTGCTCTTGGCATAAAATAATAAGCCCTTGCAATATTTGATTATTGCAAGGGCTTTTTTTATTTAGGGTTCACAAAGTTCAAAGTTCGCTTATAAACCTAACTTTCCGCCGACATCGGGAAGTTTCCGGTACTTCACCCCCTCGTGCTTCACAAACGAAGCCTTTTCCGCTTTCTTCAACATCCGCTTTCCGGTAGAGACAGACAAGTTCTGCTTGGCAGCCTCATTCACAAAGTCGGTGAAAGAAAACTCTTCCGGCATCTTCTCCAGCACCGGCAGAAAGCGGTGAAACTCTCTTAGAGGTAACGCTTTCAACGCCAGTTCCGGCAACGACGAACTCAGCAGCAAGCCATGCTCCAACAGCACTTCCGTTAGTTGCATCGCTATATGGAAATCCTCGTCGGTACAGATGCGCTCCCCCGCTGCCCAAAGCGCATCCTCACACTTTCGTAGCGCCGTGAGTATCGCTGCAATACGCATCGCCAGCAAGCCGTGGCGTAGTACCATAGCACCTGGCGAATCGTCTCCCTCTACTACTACGCCTTGAAGCCGCTGCCCGAAGAAGTCCGTATGTGCTTTCCATTGGGCATCCGTAAACGTCACCCAAGTACGTTTGCCCTGCATCATCTGGTGCATGTGTAGCACCTCCTTGCCAAGTTCCCGAAAATAAGAGCGGAACTCCACCCCATCGTGTCGCGGAGCGGCAGAACGCCACACCCACTGCGTTTCGGCAGTAAGCACCGTGAGGCGGCTGAACAATCCGTTCTCCTGCGAACGAACCAGTGCCACCAACTGATCGGGCGTACCCGTCAGGCACATTGCCAGCCGTGGCGAACGAACTACAATCAATGCGCCGTCCACCTTGAACGAAGAAGAAATCTCCTCGTGGTGATAAGCAGCGCAAAGCAAGTCGTCCTGCTTGCCGTAGTCTTGCCCCATAGCAGAAGCTAAGGTGTTGATTTCGGACGCATGGATAATGCCGCCCAGCGCACCGTTGTCGCGCAGATGCCCGTAAACTTTGGCTTTGGATGAATTTGCGGGAATCATGAAGCTGGCCAAATGCGGCTCTTCGGGGCGGGGTTCTGCCGACATTTTCTTATGCTTCCGCTTATCCTCGGCATGGGATTCTTCCCACACCCGGAGGCGTTCTTCGTAGGCTTTCATTTCGGTTTCTCCCTGGCGTGCATAGTAATCGTGAACCTCTTGCGAAAAGGCGGCGGCAAGCGTCACCACTCCCTTTCCCGTACCGGCATGCGCCACCGCTACAGAATAAAAATGCGGGGAATACTCCATTTGGTCGTAGTTGAAAAACACATCGGGCAGGCAGGCGCTGAGGTGTGCCAGCATCCCCATCAGCAGCATATCCCGCTCACGGTCGCCGCGAGCCAGGGCGATGCCCCGCTTCAGCAAGTCCGGCAAGCATTCGTAGACTTCCTTTGGAAAGTAAGGCATAGACGCCCGAAGTTCGTTACTTTTTTCGGACAATTCTTCCTGTTCATCCTGGCTGGTGGAGCGGAAACTGGGGTTCATAGGCAAACTTTGAACTTTTTGACCGTAAACCGCACTTTTTTGCAACGCCGGTTTTCCGCTAAGATACTGATAACCAGCACGGATGCAACTTTCGATTTCGGAAGCCGTAAAATCCGCCGTTGCCAGTTTCGAGGCAGTTACCTGCACCAATTCGGCAAGTTCTTTTGGCGATAAATTTTTACTCCGCGCCGCGTGTCCCAGTTGTAGCATTGACTCATGCCTCGTGCCCGACACAAACGGGCGTTTCTCCAAGAATTGCTTGAGAAAACCCGCCAGCAAGCCGGTTCCTTCACCTTGGGACGCACCTTCCGGCTTCGGCTCATCCCGCAAGACTACTTCGGGCCTCTCCTTTTCCCAAAGTTCGCGCCACGGAAAATACGCTGCCGCCGGATTGTAGAAGATTTCCGGGTCGTAAACCTCGGAACACAGGCGCGACAGGTTCTCGCAAGCCCCGTCACAAGGATGCCCCGCAAGCTGCGACAGTTCGCGTGCTACGATGGCGTAGGCGGCGGCATATTCCGCCGCATCGTTCACGTCCACCGGCACCGTCGCTTTCAGCCCCTTGCCGGAAATACTCGTCCACACCAGTTCCACATACCCCAACCGGCACAGCAGCGCTTTCACCTCCGCCGTGCGTCCGTCCGTATGGTCGAAGTCGAACATTGCTCTCCTGCTCAACGTTTTCAGATTCCCATCCGAGCGCTTGCCTTCGCAGACTCCTGCCATCGTGACCCCCGGAAACTTCTTTTTCAGCTTCGCAGCTTCTTCCAATCGGTTTTGTTCCAACAAAGAGCGATACTGTTCAGTCTTTGCTTTTAGCTTTGCGCCACTCACGTTATTTCTGAATTCCTCTACTGAGGATTCTTTCGGTTCCACATCCCACATATCGTAGAAACGCGAAACCTTTGTTTGATTTTCATCCATTAAGATGATTTTTAATTATAAAGATCGGAGCCGTTTGCCCCGAGAATGAGCGCGAAGTTAGGGAGTAAGGAGAATGCAGTCCAAAAAAAATCATAAAAACTTTTCAACAGCCCGGGGGCAACGCGTACGCGTTAATTTTTGCAAAATAAAAAATAATAGTTAAATGGATGCGACTATGCGGTAAAATTGTGAACCAAATAAGAGCCTGTTACTTTATCGCCCTATCACATTTTCTTCTCTTTCCGTGTTTTTCTGTGTGTTCTGTATGCTCCGTGAACCAAAGAATCTGTATATTTGTAATGTTGTATTCAAAAAGCAAGAAACCATGTACAAGAGAATCTATCCCATCGGGATACAAAATTTCGAGAAAATCCGCAAAGACGGATATGTCTACGTTGATAAAACAGCCGTTATTCATCGGTTGGTAAAGACCGGTAGCTATTATTTTCTCAGCCGACCGCGCCGTTTCGGTAAAAGCCTTCTCCTCTCTACTCTGCATGCTTACTTTGATGGTAAGCGCGAACTTTTCGAAGGACTCGCCATTGAGCAATTGGAACAAGACTGGACGAAGCATCCCGTATTGCACATGGACCTCAACATCGGAAAATACGACACTCCGGAAAGTCTGGACCATATATTGGACGAAACCCTTTCACGTTGGGAAGATATATATGGTACCGGTAAGGCCGAAGCTACTCCTGCTCTTCGTTTTGCGGGCATTATCCGCCGTGCCTACCAGCAAACGGGGCAACGCGTTGCCATTCTTGTAGACGAATACGACAAACCCATGCTGCAAGCCATTGGTAACGAAGAACTACAGCGTTATTACCGCGATACGCTGAAACCATTCTATGGAGTATTGAAGACAATGGATGGAGACATCCAAATTGGTTTCCTGACGGGCGTCACCAAGTTCAGCAAAGTCAGTGTATTCAGCGATTTAAATAACCTGATTGACATCTCTATGGACCGCAGATACCTTACTCTATGCGGAATCACCGAAGAGGAACTGCACCGGGACTTTGACGAAGATATCCATACACTGGCTGAAGTGCAAGGCATGAGCTTTGAAGAAACTTGCCTGAAACTAAAGGAAAACTACGACGGTTATCACTTTACATATAATTCCATAGGCATTTACAACCCTTTCAGCCTTCTGAATACCTTTGCCAAAATGGAATTTAGTAACTACTGGTTCCAGACCGGCACGCCTTCTTATCTTGTAGAACTACTGCAAAAACATGACTATGACCTCTACCGTCTGACACATGAGGAAACAAGTGCCAAACTACTGGACAGCATTGATTCTATGGATGCTAACCCGATACCGGTGATTTATCAAAGCGGATATCTTACTATTAAAGGATATGACCAAGAGTTTGACACCTATCGTCTGGGATTTCCAAACAGCGAAGTAGAAAGAAGCTTCATTGACTATCTATTGCCATTCTATACGGGCAAAACAGAGAGTAAATCGGAATTTGACATACAAAAATTCATCCGTGAAGTACGTAGCGGCAACTACGAGTCGTTTTTTCGACGTCTTGCAGCTTTCTTCTCCGACATTCCTTATGATATGGCAGCAGGATTCAGTCTGGAACGACATTATCAAAACGTGCTCTTCATCATCTTTCGTTTATTGGGATTCTACACAAAAGTAGAGTACCATACCAGTGAAGGCCGAGTAGACCTTGTAATGCAAACAGACCACTTCACTTATGTAATGGAATTTAAACTGGATGGCACAGCAGAAGAGGCACTTCAGCAGATAGAAGAAAAGCATTATGCCGCTCCTTTTGCTGCCGACACGCAACGGAAACTATTCAAAGCCGGAATTAATTTCTCGAAGGAGACACATGGCATAGAGCGATGGTTGGTAGTAGAGTAAAACGGCTAAAGCCGAGGAAAAGCAGTTAAATAAAGTATCCCCCCTGTAATGCGGATAAGCTCCGTTTTGCAGGGGCGGTTTCTGTCTGTAGGATGCCGAACAATTCTTCCTTTCCCTTGTTACAAGGAGCAATAACCCCTAAACCGAACGAACTTATGAATAATCTTTTATGCCGGAGTCTGCTTCTGGCGGCTGCCTTCGTGGCAACGCTTGCCAACGGCAGGGCAATGGCACAAACGGAATCTGCGCCGCCTTCTTCCCTCTCCCTCAGCTTCGACGAAGCCCTGCAAAAGCTGCACAGCGGCAACCGTAGTTTGAAGATAGCCGACAAAGGCATAGAAGCAGCACGTGCGGAGCGTGACAAGCTGAATGCACTTTGGTACCCCTCACTGCAAGGCGCAGGGACGTACGTTCATCTCTCCGAGAAGATAGAGGTAAAGCAACCCCTCTCCCAATTCACCAACCCTGCCAAAGACTTCGTACACGGAATAATTCCCGACGATCAGTTTATCAGCGGCATACTGGACCAGATAGGTGCGCACACCCTCGCCTTCCCACTTGCCCCCCGAAACCTGACTACCGTAGGGCTGACTGCCGAGTGGGTGGTATTCTCCGGCGGCAAGCGCATCCGCGCTTCCCGGATAGGCAATACAATGATAGACCTCGCCCGCGAGAACCGCCAGCAGACAGATGCCACACAGCGTACCTTACTTGCCGAAAGCTACTTCGGATTGCGATTGGCACAGGAAGTGCTCCAAGTAAGGCAGGAAACTTACAACAACCTGAAACTGCATTACGAAAACGCCCTGAAGCTGGAAGCTGCGGGGATGATAGACAAAGCCAGCCGGCTCTTTGCCCAGGTAAATATGGACGAAGCGGAACGGGCACTTGAAGCAGCCCGGAAGGACGTCAGCGTAGTGCAAAGTGCCCTGCGCACCCTGCTCAATATAGAAGATACATGCAACATCCGCCCTACCTCGTCACTCTTCATCAACGACCAGCTACCTGCCAAAGAAGAATTCCTGCAAACCATGCAGACAGAGAACTATACGGTAAACCAGCTATCCTTGCAGCAGAACATCGCCCGTCAGCAACTCCACATCGACCAAAGCGGATATTTGCCGGACATCGCCCTCTTCGGCAAGCAGACGCTCTATGCACACGGCATCCAGAGCAACCTTGTGCCCCGCACCATGATAGGCGTGGGATTCACTTGGAATCTGTTCGACGGGCTGGCCCGGGAGAAGCGAATCCGCCAGTCGAAGATTGCCCGGCAAACCCTTGCTTTGGGAAAGGAAAAGGCGGAAGAAGACTTGAGCGTGGGCATTGACAAGCTATACACCCAACTGCAAAAGGCACAGGACAATGTGCGTGCCCTGAATACGACCATCGAGTTAAGCGAAGAACTGGTACGCATCCGCAAGAAGTCCTTCGCCGAAGGCATGGCAACCAGTACCGAAGTGGTGGATGCGGAAACGATGCTGGCAACGGTGCGAGTGGCGCGGTTGGCAGCATACTACGAGTATGATGTGGCGTTAATGAATCTGCTGGCACTGTGCGGCACACCGGAACATTACGCAAGATATTTCAGTAAATAATAAAAAACCGAACCTATATGAAGATAACTAACAGAAGCATCAGCATTGCATTCGTCATTATCCTGGCAATCACGGTCATCGTGTCCGTAGCAGGGATGCTACTCACACGCCGGCAACCCCTTGTGCTGCAAGGACAGGTAGAAGCTACAGAAATCCGCATCAGCGGCAAACTGCCGGGACGTGTAGACTCGTTCCTCGTCAGTGAGGGAGACTGGGTGAAGGCGGGAGATACGCTTGTCGTCATCAACAGTCCCCTGGTAGAAGCCCGCTACCGGCAGGCAAATGCCATGGAGCAAGTGGCACAGGAACAGAACAAGAAGATAGATGCCGGCACCCGCCGGCAAATCATCGCCACCGCCCGGCAGCTATGGAACAAGGCACAGAGTGACCTTACCCTGGCAAAGACCACCTACGGGCGTATCATGACCTTGTACAAAGACAGTGTAGTCACTTCCCAGCGTAAAGACGAGGTAGAGGCCATGTATCGCGCCGCCCAAGCGGCTGAACGTGCCGCTTACGAACAGTATCAAATGGCTGTGGACGGTGCTCGGAGTGAAGACCGTGCCGCCGCCCGCAGCTTGGTAGAGGCCGCCCGCAGCGGGGTGGACGAAGTATCCGCACTCCTCGTAGACTCACGCCTCACGGCACCCGAAGACGGACAGATAGCCACCATCTTTCCCCGACGTGGCGAACTGGTGGCGCCGGGAACGCCGATTATGAATCTGGTGGTAATGAGCGATGCACACGTGGTGCTCAACGTACGCGAAGACCTGATGCCGCAGTTCACGATGGGCGGCACTTTCCGGGCGGACGTGCCTGCCATCGGCAAGAAGAATATCGAGTTCCGCATTTACTATATCAGTCCGCTGGGCAGTTTTGCCACCTGGAAGTCGACGAAACAGACGGGCAGCTATGATATGCAGACCTTTGAAATTCATGCACGACCGACAGAAGCGGTGGAAGGACTGCGACCGGGAATGTCGGTACTATTAACAATGAACGAATGATGAAGCAACTTCGTGAAACTCCGTGTTACTCCGTGGTGAGCCGCGAACTGCGCCGCATGACCGCCCGCCGCCTCTACCTGGGTGCGTGCCTCATACTGCCGCTGTTCTGCCTCTTCTTCATGGCTACTATCTTCGGCAACGGGCAGATGGAAAAAATCCCCATCGGCATCGTAGACCAGGACAATACCGCCACCTCGCGCAGCATTGCCCGGCGCATCTCTGCCGTGCCTACTTTCAGCGTGACGGAGCACTTCACCGACGAAGCCGCCGCCCGCCAGGCCGTACAGCGCAAGGAAATCTATGGTTACCTCTCCATCCCGCCCGGCTTTGAGCAACGCTCTGTAACGGGGATGGACGCCACACTGAGTTACTACTACCACTACGCCCTGCTCTCCGTAGGCAGCGAACTGATGGCAGCCTTTGAAAGTGCCCTTGCCCCTGTAGCCCTCTCGCCCATCATGATGCAAGCCGAGGCGCTGGGTGCGGGCGAGGAACAGATACAAACCTTTCTGTTGCCCGTAGAAGCCAATACCCATCCGCTCTACAACCCGGATATGGACTACTCGGTGTACCTCAGCCAGCCGTTCTTCTTCATACTGTTCCAGATACTCATTCTGTTGGTCACCATCTACTCGATGGGCAGCGAACTGAAATTCGGCACGGCAGGGGAATGGATGAAAACGGCAGGGGACAATATACTGACGGCAGTAATGGGAAAACTGCTGCCCTATACGGTCATCTTCTCTGTTATAGGTATAGCTGCCAACGGGGTGCTGTTCGGACCCATGCACATCCCGCTGGAAGGCAGCCTGGCGATGATGAATGCCCTGACGGTGCTGTTCGTCGTGGCTACACAGGCATTGGCGGTATTCATTTTCTCGGCTTTCCCAAAGATGGCGTACGTGATTAGTGTAGTGTCGATGGTGGGTTCGCTGGGGGCAACACTATCGGGAGTTACGTTCCCGGTGGCGGCGATGTATGCACCGGTGCGGGCGGCTTCTTATCTTTTCCCGATACGGCATTTTGTAGAGGCAGGGCAGGCAATGATTTACTTCGGAGCAGGGTTCGAGACATACTGGCAATCGGTGGCGGTGCTGTTCATCTTTCCGCTGGGGGCATTGCTGATGCTGCCGGTGTTGAGGTGGTGGATGGGGAAGCCGGGAGACAGCCGAGAGGCGGAAGCAGGTAATGATGTGGAGCGAGGTTCTATCCCTGCCATCATCCGCCACGAGTGGCGCGCCATAGCCACGAACCCGGCAATCTTGTTGGTCCTGGCAGGCGGTATCTTTCTCTACGGTTTACTTTATAACTATATGTATGCCCCCAACGTGGTGCGCAAAGCGCCCGTTGCCGTGGTCGACCTCTCCCACTCTGCCCTCAGTCGCGAATATACCCGTCTACTCAATGCCACGCCGCAGGCTTCGGTTTATGCCCGGACGCCCGACATCGTGGAAGCGCGCCGTTGGATGGAACAGGGTGAAGTGGCGGGCATAGTCTACTTGCCTGCTGATTTTGAGACACGGGTGGCGCAGGGGGAGACATCGGTATTCAGCCTCTATGCGTCTACGGATGCCTTTCTCAACTTCAAGGGGTTGCAGGAATCCAGTTCGCGGGTGATGCTGGCGGTGAATGATGCGCATCGCATGGAAGGGACTGTGTTCCTACCGCCGCAGGGATTGGTGGCGGTGGCGACATCGGCGCCGGTGAATGTATCGGGGACGGCGCTCTATAATTATACTGAAGGATATGGGTCTTATCTGATACCGGCGGTGATGATTATTATTATCTTTCAGACGATGCTGATGGTGATAGGGATGCTGACAGGGGGGGAAGCGGAAAGGAAAAGATATCCGTTACCTACTTGGAAAAACGCGGTGCGCAGGGTAACGGGCAGAAGTTTTGTATACGTTGCGCTCTATGCTATCTTCTCTCTGTTCCTGTTGGGACTGCTGCCGCGCATTTTCAGTATTCCCCATATCGGTAGCGGGATGGATATTGTGGTGATGATGATACCTTATCTTATAGGCAGTGCTTTCTTTGGGCTTGCTGTCTCCCGCTGGTTTACGGACTCCGATGCTCCGTTACTGATGATAGCATTCTTCTCTGTCGGATTCATCTTCCTCTCCGGGGTATCTTATCCGCTGGAGTTGATGCCGTGGTACTGGCAGGCGGCACACTACATCTTCCCGGTGGCGCCGGCGGTGCTTGCCTTTGTCAAGCTGAACTCGATGGGGGCAAGCCTGGCAGACATACAACCGCAGATAATAATAATGTGGGTGCAGGTAGTGGTGTATGGAGTGCTGGCTATCGGGACCCAGCGGCACCTTTCCTCTTATAAGCAAAAGCCTGCCACTTCTCTTCCGGCCAGTCCTGCCGCTGCATCTCCATGCGAGCCATGACGAAGAAGAGATCGGACAGGCGGTTGATGAGCATCAGGATGGATTCGTCCACCGGATCGAGGCGATGGAGTGTCCACAAACGGCGCTCGGCACGACGGGCCACGGTGCGGGCAAACTGTAACTGGGCAGAGACGGGAGTACCGCCGGGCAAAAGGAAGTAGCCGTGATCGGTCAATTCCACAGTCATGCCGTCCATCTCCTGTTCGCAGCGCAGAGTAAGGGCGGCAGCAGACAGTGGATTGGGATTTACTACTCCCGAGGGGGTGGCAACATGACTCATTACCACCATCAACTCCCGCTGCACGGTATGCAGTAACTCCTGCCACGCATCTTCTGCCGGAAGCAGGGAGCGGATGATACCGATTTGGGCGTTCAACTCGTCGAGGCAGCCATTGGCTTCGATGCGAGGATCGTCCTTCGGGACGCGGGCACCACCGTGGATGCCTGTCGTCCCCTTATCTCCTGTTTTAGTGTAGACTTTCTTCATGATTATTCCTTAAAAGAGAGACATTAAATCAATCTCGCCCCAATACAGGTGCGTATAGCTGGCGATAGCGTTCTTATAGCGGAAAACCGGAGTAGCTACCGGATGCCCCATCGCGTTGCAGACCTGCGCCACAGAGGACAGGGTAAGGTTGCTTTCGGCAAACTGCGTATAGTGGAATTCGTGTCCCCGGAGATGCTGCCCGTTATACGTGAACTGCCGGTATCCCAACGTCAGCTTACGCCGTTCTTTTTCGTTAGAGATAGAGAAAGGGAAAACTCCCGTCATGCTATCAGCCCGGGCAGGCAGTACCACCGTGGCATCGTGAAGGATGGCTTGCGAGAGGTAGATCATTCCGCCGCACTCGGCAAGGGCTTTGCCGCCACGTTCTATATATTCGCGAATAGATTCCCTGGTATGCAGCGCGCCTGCCAGTTCGGCAGAGCGATGCTCAGGATAGCCGCCCGGCAGATAGAGCAAATCGGTATCGGCAGGAATGGGACGGTCGTCCTCAGGATTAAAGAAGGTGACTGTGCCCAGACGGTACAGAATATCCAGATGTTCGGCATAGAGAAAGGAGAAAGCTTCCTCACTGCGTGCCACTGTGATGTGCAGCGTGCCCGGATGATGGGCGGGAACTTCGGGTGAGCCGGCAGGCGGCAAGGGGCAGGTGGTCTGCCGAAGCAATAATTTCCAGTCGACATGCTGTTCCAGCAAATCAGTGAGCGAGTCCAATGCATCCGTAACCCCGGAACGGTTAAAGTCGAGGCCCAGGTGGCGCGACTCCTGCTCCAATGTTTTCTGCTTCGGCAGGTAACCAAAACAAGTGATGCCGAGGTCGGTACAGACTTCTTGCAGCATCTCGTAGTGGCGCGGTGAGCCCACACGGTTGAAAATGACTCCCACTACCTTTATCTCCGGACGAAAGTGGATGAAACCTGAGAGCAGGGGCGCCACGGAATAGGCAGCCGACTTGGCATCGACCACCAGCACTACCGGAATATCCAGCAGTTGTGCAATCCCGGCAGATGAACCGCGGTCGCGGGCGTAACCGTCGAACATCCCCATCATGCCTTCCGCAATAGCGACATCGGCATCGGCAGCATAGTGAGCATAGAGCTGCCGGACGTGTTCATCGGATGCCATAAAAGTATCCAGATTGACGGAAGGGCGCCCGCAAACTGCCGTATGATACTTAGTGTCGATATAGTCCGGCCCACACTTAAAGGGCTGCACCGCCAGGCCTTTCTTGGTGAGCAGTGCCATCAAGCCCCGGCTGACAGTAGTCTTGCCACTGCCCGAGGTGGGGGCGGCAATCAGGAATTGAGGGATATTCTTCATCGTTCCATACGTTTCATAAATCATCATTTTCCCGCCAAAGATAAGCATATCTCCGGCAAAACTCTTATCTTAGCTGCCAAAATAAAACATTTGATATGATAACCGAAGAACTAAAAAAACTCTACATCGCACATACCGGACACGAACCGGAACTGATTGATGAACTCCCCTCTTCCGGCTCCAACCGCCGGTATTTCCGCCTCACCGGACGTCCTACGCTGATTGGCGTCAGCGGAGAATCCGTAGAAGAAAACCGCGCATTTCTTTATATGGCAGACCATTTCCGCCAGAAAGGACTGCCTGTGCCGCAAGTATTTATCCGCTCCGAAGATGACATATATTATCTGCAGGAAGACCTGGGCGACGCACTCCTCTTCAACGCCATAGAGAAAGGACGCAAGACCAGCGTATTCGGCGAAGACGAGAAGCAGTTGCTGCGCAAGACCATCCGCCTGCTGCCCGCGGTGCAGTTTGCAGGCGCCGACGGCATGGACTTCTCATACTGCTATCCGCAGGCGGAGTTCAACAGCCGGTCCATCCTGTGGGACTTGAACTACTTTAAGTACTGTTTCCTCAAAGCCACCGGCATGGAGTTTCAGGAAGACCGCCTGGAAGATGATTTCCAGAAGATGGCTGACGTGTTGCTGCGCAGCAGTTCGGCCACGTTCATGTATCGCGACTTCCAGAGCCGCAACGTGATGGTGAAGGATGGCGAGCCCTGGCTCATCGACTTTCAGGGCGGACGCAAAGGCCCGGTGTACTACGACGTAGCCTCTTTCCTTTGGCAAGCCAAGGCCAACTATCCCGACAGCCTGCGCAAGGAGTTGCTGGTAGAATACATCGACGCCCTGCGCAAGTACCAGCCGGTGGACGAAGCCTACTTCTATGCCCAGTTGCGCCACTTCGTACTCTTCCGCACCATGCAGGTGCTGGGTGCTTACGGTTTCCGCGGATACTTTGAGAAGAAGCCGCATTTCATTCAGAGCGTCCCCTTTGCCATCGCCAACCTGCGCCAGTTGCTGCAAGAGCCTTATCCCGAATATCCCTACCTCTGCAAGATACTGCGCGAGCTCACCGAGTTGAAGCAATTCACCGACGACATGCAGAAGCGCCGCCTCGTGGTGAAGGTCACCAGTTTTGCATATAAGAAAGGTATACCCGAAGATACGTCGGGCAATGGCGGCGGCTTCGTCTTTGACTGCCGTGCCGTGAACAACCCCGGCAAGTACGAACGCTACAAGCCCTTCACCGGACTGGACGAGCCCGTCATCCGCTTTCTGGAAGAAGATGGCGAAATAGCCGTCTTCCTGGAACATGCATACGCCCTGGTGGATGCCTCGGTGAAGCGCTATATGGAGCGTGGTTTTACGAACCTTTCCATCTGCTTCGGCTGCACCGGCGGGCAGCACCGCTCCGTATATTCGGCACAGCACCTGGCGGAACATCTCAACCAGAAGTTTGGCGTACAGGTAAACCTGATGCACCGTGAACAGAACATCGAACAGACCTTCAAAGCAAAGAACTAAATGAAAGCAATGATATTTGCCGCCGGACTCGGCACCCGCCTTCGTCCGCTGACGGACAATATGCCCAAAGCACTCGTCCCGGTAGCCGGAAAGCCGATGCTGGAACGGGTGATACTGCGGCTGACGGAAGCCGGATTCAACGATATCACCATTAATATACATCACTTCGGTGAACAGATTCTCGACTTCCTGCGTGCCAACAACAACTTCGGCGCCTGCATCCGCATCAGCGACGAGCGAGACATGCTGCTCGACACCGGCGGGGGCATCAGGAAAGCACGTCCCCTGCTGGAAACTGGCGAGCCTTTCCTTATCCACAACGCCGATATCCTGACGGACTTGGACCTCGCCGCCTTCTATCGCCATCATCTGGAGAGCGACGCCGATGCCACGCTCCTCACCAACCACCGCAAGACAGCCCGCTATCTGCTCATGGACGGCGGGAACCGCCTTTGCGGCTGGACTAACCTCTCTACGGGCGAGGTACTGCCGCCGGAACTGGACTATCCTTCTGATAAGTATCAGTTGCAGGCTTTCGGGTGCGTACATGTCCTCTCTCCCTCTATCTTCCGATATATGGAGAGCGAGCGATGGACGGGCAAATTCTCTATTATCCCATTCTATGTCGATATCTGCAAAGAGGCCGTTATCCGAGGATATCCGGTAGATAGCGAGAACTGGTTCGATGTGGGCAAGACGGAAACGCTGGCGAAAGCGGAAGCCTATTATCGGCCCTACCCCGAGTAGGAACATATTTACGATTCGATTGTTTTAGTCACTAAAATGTCTTCAACAACCATGACTACAAGAAAGAGATTATCTAATATTCCCCTCTACCTGCAAATCCTGATCGGGATGGTTGCCGGTATTATCATCGGACTTGTTGCCCTGCGAGTAGACGGCGTGCCGTTCATCCGTAACTGGATTCAACCGTGGGGGCAGGTTTTCATCCGATTACTTCAACTCATAGCTATTCCGCTTGTATTTATCTCGCTGATAAAAGGTATGACGGGACTGAAGGACATCAGCAAGTTCTCCCGCATCGGTGGAAAGACAATCGGCATTTATATCTGTACGACGGTGGTTGCCATACTTATCGGCTTGTCTATGGGGTTGCTTGTACAGCCCGGCAAACTGGTGAAACAGGATCAGATAGCCCACCTGCAAGAGCAGTACCACAACGCTGCCGAAGAGAAGAAACTTGCTGCCGAACATACCCGTGAGCAAGGCCCGCTGGCTTTTTTGAACGACATAGTGCCCAATAATATCATCAAAGCCTCATCGGACAACGGCAAGATGCTGCAAATTATATTCTTTGCCGTGTTCTTCGGGCTGGCTACACTGGCGCTGCCGGCTAAGAAAGTACAGCCGGTGATTGCACTGTTTGATAGTCTGAACGATATCATCCTGAAGATGGTGGATTACATCATCCTGTTTGCCCCCTGGGGTGTTGCCGCCCTGATGGCGGGATTGATTGCGGATTTCCAAGGGGATGCCAGTATATTCAGCGCTCTGGCTGTCTATGCACTGACGGTGGTTGCAGCCTTGTTCCTCTTGTTGCTTGTGTTCTATCCGCTGTTGATGCACTTGTTTACCCGGATCAGTCCGAAGAAGTTTATCCGTTCCATGTATCCTGTGCAGTTGTTTGCCTTTACCACAAGCAGCAGTGCCGCCACACTTCCCGTTACCATAAAAACAGTGGAGAAGGACTTGGGAGTATCCGAAGATATCAGTTCCTTTGTCCTTCCCGTTGGAGTAACCATCAATATGGATGGTACCTCTTGCTATCAGACTATTGCCATCTTGTTCATCGCCCAGGTATTGGGCATTGACTTGAGTTTCTCGCAGCTCTGCATCATTGTTGCCATGACCGTACTTTCTTCTATCGGCACGCCGGGCATTCCGGGCGGAAGCTACGTAATACTTGCCATGGTACTCACTTCCGTAGGCATCCCGGCAGAAGGTCTGGCACTTATTTTAGGCATCGACCGCCCGCTGGATATGCTCCGCACTTCGGTAAACGTGACAGGAGATGCGGCAGTTGCTTCCATAATAGCCAGCTCTACGAAAGAGCATTAGAGAAACAATCTATAATATGTACTGAGCTGAAACGTGGTTATTAGTGATATACTTAATAAGATAGGTATCTTCGACAATAGAGAAAAATATATACCACGTTGTATTAGGATTGCGTTGATAAGTGATATACTGCATATCCTTACCGTATCGTTCAAAAAAGGCAGGAGCCTTCTTCTTTAATTTAGAATGAATGTTTTGCTGAATATAAGCTATTAACTCTTCTACATAAGAAATAGCAAAAGGATAAGTCCCTAAATATTCCTTTTCAATAAGTATCTCGATAAGTTCGTATAAATCATCCTCTACTTCAGGAGCAAACAGAACTGTCATTCGAACAAGGCTTTTATACGGGGACGAAGTCTGTTCAAAAGTTCTTCTCCCGAAATGGCTTGTTTTATGTCATCACGTTCGCCTATGGTAGCACAAGAATCCGCTTTCTTACTTGAATAAGCGACCATTGGCTCCTTAGCAACCATTGTCTTAGACTCTATTTGTTCATACTTCTTAGCCATACCGATTCTATTTTCAGCAAAGATACTACTTATTATACAATCATCAAGAGGATAAAGAACTTATATGTCAATTAATCTACATTGCTTCACACTTTTTGCCGAAAAACATGAAATTATATATAAAAGTCCTTATCTTTACACCCGGAATTGGCAATCGAGGGGCATACCTGCCCGCCGATGCAAGGGAATCCGGTGCAAAACCGGAGCTGTACCTGCAGCTGTAATCCTCACAGAAAAAAGTCTGTAACTACAAAAGCCACTGTTGCGACGACGCAATGGGAAGGCAGTACAAGACTGAGGAGAGCCAGAATACCTACCAACTTCCACAACTTGAGTACGTAGCTTCCAGGGTTAGAAGCGATGTCCCCTATACTATATAATAGGTATCCTATTTTATTCTTTCGGGCCATTACCATTCGGATATAGAAGCAACGTGCCGTTTTATTTATTCAAAGAAAATCGGCAAAGGATGAAACACAAGTATTGGCTTGGGGTAGTGTTGCTGTGTGCAGCGCAGAATGCTGCGGCACAAAGTATCATTGAGAACAAAAGCGAGAAAGAATTATCACTCATGCTACAGGAAGTAGTAGTGACCGGCACGGGTACGGAACATTATTTAAAAGATGCTCCCGTACAGACGGAAGTCATTAACCGCAAGGCACTGGACAGCTACGGCGGCGCTTCTCTGGAAGAGATTCTGACCGGACTGTGTCCGTCATTCGATTTCAACCAGAGCGATATGGGCTCGAATATGCAATTGGGCGGATTGGGCAACGGATATGTACTGCTGCTCATAGACGGTAAGAAGATACACGGTGATGTAGGCGGACAAAACAACCTGGGACTGATAGATCCTGCCCGCATCGAGCGCATTGAAATCGTAAAGGGCGCCTCATCCGCCCTATATGGCAGTGACGCCATGGCAGGCGTAGTGAATATCATCACCAAAAAGCACAAGGAAGACATATTGGTAGAGAACACCACCCGTGGCGGCTCTTACGGTGAAGTCCGCCAATCGAATACGATACAAATCAAATCAGGCAAGTGGACTTCCGCTACCAACTTCCAGTTGAAGCACTCCGACGGATGGCAAAACACCACTTACGAAGACCCCAACCGTTATGAAAAGCCTGTAACAAACTCCATCAACAAAACGGTAAACCGATATACAGACTGGCAGATAGCCCAGCGTTTCGACTATCAAGCCACCAAGGATCTCAGCCTGTATGCCGACGGCAGTTTCTATCGCAAGCGCATCTATCGCGAATGCGGAGAACCCGATTACAAGACATACGATTTCCTTTACCGCAATACCTCTGTCTCGGCAGGCGGAAAGCTGAAACTGCCGAACAGCAATAACGTCACAATGGATGTTAACTATGACAGCCATGCCTACTATTACGCCTATACACGCGAAACCTGGGATAAGGAACACGACGATAACGGCAAGGAAATCAGTTTCCCATACTATCCCGGTGATAAGGGCTTGCAGAGTGACCAAAAACGTCTGCTCATTCAATTAAAAGGAATTTTCAACCTTCCCTACTTCAACCGCCTGAGCGTGGGAACCGATACGGAAATAAACTGGCTGGATGCTCCGCGGCGGCTGGATGAGGACGATGTATCCGATTACACTACTTCGTTCTATGCCCAAGACGAATGGTCGCCCACCAGCCAACTGAACATAACCGCAGGCGCACGACTGACTCTAAACCAGAACTTCGGCGTACGGGTTACCCCTAAAATATCCGCTCTCTACAAGTTGGGACGCTTCAACCTGCGTGCCACTTACTCAGAAGGTTTCAAAACGCCGACCTTGAAAGAGCTCCATTACCGCTACATCCGCCAGATGTCCCTCGTTATACTGAACCTGGGAAACAAAGACCTGGAGCCTCAAACCAGCCGTTACGTTTCCGGTGGTGTGGAATACAACGGCGAGCACTTCAGCATCAACGCTACGGGCTACTGCAACTGGCTGGACAATATGATTACCCTTGTCACCATCCCCACATCCCAGGCACCGGGCGACCTCGTTATCACCTACGACCCTGCCCGCGTCCGCCAATACCGGAATATGGACGATGCCCGCACCTGCGGCGTCGATGTCAATGCCCGCTGGACTCCCATCCAGTCACTGACTCTTGCCGGTGGATACAGCTACCTGGACACTAAGGCAAACCAATATGATACGGACGATGAAGTGATGAAGCACGTTGTGATAGACGGCATGGCACACCATCGCGCTACCGTAAGCGCCACCTGGACTCATGCCTGGAAGCGTGCTAACTATCGCCTCGGTCTCGGCATCTACGGGCGCATACAAAGCAAGCGCTACTATCAGGACGACGGAGACGGCAAAGGCTACCAACTCTGGAGACTGAACACCCGGCATCAATTCAACCTGAACAAGCGTTGGAATGCCGAAGTGAACGCCGGTATAGACAATCTGTTCAACTATTATGAGACCACCTATCATGGGCTGCACTACGGAACAACTACAGCGGGGCGTACCTTCTACGCTTCGTTGACACTGCAATTCGGCCAGAAGAAGAGAAGAAGCTAACATATTTATATTAACCATTTTAAAAGAATTAACGACATGAAACAATTCAAATTTATGATGATGGCAGCCCTGGCTGTCTTGATGTCTTTCTCGGCAATCTCTTGCTCGGATGACGATGATGTGGCACAGTCCAACCATGACAAGAAGATGGAAGCTGTCAGCGCCGAGGTAAAAGCAGGTAAGAGGCATGACACGGCTTTGTTGCTCGTAACTTTCGGCAGTACCTGGGATGCACCGCAAGAAACGTTCAAAGGAATGAAGAAGCAGTTCGCTGACAAGTTCAGCAACATGGATGTATATTTCTCCTTTACTTCTGAAATCTGTATGACACGTTGCGCTGCCAAAGGTTGGAACTATTATGCTCCTTCATTCTATCTGGAAGCTATCGGCCTTGCCGGATACAAAACAGTTTGCGTACAGTCACTGCACGTGATACCGGGCGAAGAGTTCCTGCGCGTACAAAGCGTAGTGAAGGACTTCCACAACAGTGGAGACCATCCCGAATTCGGTGATGTAAAGGTTTACCTTGCCGGTCCGTTGCTGGAAGAAGCGGCAGACGTAAAAGAGGTTGCACGCATCTTGAACAATTCTTATAAAGATAAGGTAGCCGAAGGCAAACTGGTTACTTTCATGGGACACGGTAACCCCGAAGGCTGGAACTACGGTAACGGAAACTCACGCTACACCATGTTGGAAGAAGAACTTCAGAAACTTAATCCGAACTATTACGTTGCTACAGTAGATATGGAAGACAACTATGTAGACAACATGATTGAACGTATGCAGGCTGCCGGCAAGACTGACGGCGACGTCATCTGTCATCCGTTGATGTCCATTGCCGGTGACCATGCCAATAATGACATGAAAGGCGGCGTAAGCGAAACCGATCCCGAAGAAGGAAGCTGGCGTTACGAACTGGGCAAGGCCGGATATAACTGTCCGCTCAGCAACTGCGACATCAAGGGATTGGGAGATTACAACGAGATCGTAAACGTATGGATGAGCCATATGCAAACTGCTTTGCAGAACGACCCGATGTATGATCCGGATGCAGAAGAAGAATAATCAGCATTAATTTCTCTTCATAACATAATAACGGCACATCTTTCGATAGCTTCGAGAATGTGCCGTTATTTATGAAGAAAGTACTATCTTTGTGCCCGCTTAGGTGATGCGGCCGCTATTCTGTCTGTCGCATTAAAAGGGAATCCGGTGAAAAGCCGGAGCAGTGCCCGCTACTGTAAAGCCTATCTTTCTCCAGGCTGAGTCAGGAACCTGCCCAAGTTATTATAAGACGAAAAGACTCCCGGGGGCAGGAGACTTTAGTATTAATCATATTTTATCAATCAATGAAGAAAAAGTTTTTATTGGCAGCCGCAATCTGCTGTCTGGTGGGGAATCTTTGTGCGCAGGTAACGCTGAGCGGAAAAGTAACAGACAAAGAATACGGCGAGCCACTGGTGGGCGTCAACATCCGTGTGGACAACAGCCTGGCAGGAAGCACGACTAACGGTAAAGGGGAATTCAGCATCAGCAACCTTCCCGAAGGCAAACATGTATTGAGTTTCACTTACGTAGGTTTCACTCCTCTGCACTACACCGCCCAGGGCAGCGAGAAGAATATCCGCATCGCCATGGAGCAGAGTTACAACAACATCGGACAAGTGGTAGTGACCGGTACCGGTACGCACCGCCGCATGACGGACAGTCCGGTGCCCGTCTCCGTAATTACAGCCAAAGAGATAAGCAACGCCAACGTCTCCACCCTGGAAGACGCCTTGGTGAAACTCAGTCCCAACATTTCGTCCTACACCAACGGCATGGGCACCACCATGAGCCTGAACGGCATCAACGAGGACTATGTGCTGATCTTGGAGAACGGCAAGCGCCTGGCGGGCGAAGACCGCTATACCCGCATCAACGTTGCCAACATCAAGCGCATCGAGGTATTGAACGGAGCGGCATCCGCCCTCTACGGCAGCGACGCCATAGGCGGCGTCATCAACATCATCACGGACGATGCCAAGAACACCATCAACGTGTCCAGCTACACCCACTACTCCAGCGAAGGACGCTGGACGGAAGCACTGAACGCGGACGTCAACGCGGGCAAACTGTCTTCCTATACCTCCTACCAACGCCTTCAGGCAGGGAGCTGGCAGCACAACCACATAGACGAGAACGGCAACGAGACCGGCAAGCCCACTTCCGTAGGCTTCTACTCGAACTCGGTGAACCAGCGTTTCGTGTTCAATGCCACGGACAAACTGTCGTTCTACGTGCGCGGTACTTATTATGATAACAAGACCCGCCGCCCGCAAGACGCCACCTACTTCACCAAAAGCAAGGACAAATACGTAGAGAAGGACGCTTATACCTATAACCTGAAGCACGAAACCTACACCTACGGAGCAGGCATGAAGTATATGATTAACCGCACCGCCTACATCGACGCCGAGTTCTACTCGGACAACTTCTCTTCGGACTACGTTTACTTCAAGAAGACGGGCGACTATATGCCCGGCGATGCCGTGACGCGCAAGAAGGTGAACTACTACAACGGCAACGTGAAGGGTATCTTCAGAGTAGGCAGCCGCAACCGTGTTTCGGTCGGCATGGAGTACGTCAACGAGCACTTGAACAGTGAGTCGGACAACATCTCCTTCAAGAATATGTACACGATGGCCCTCTATGCGCAAGACGAAATAAAGCTGATGAAGAACTTCCAGGCCGTGCTGGGCTTGCGCTACATCTACAACGAGAACTTCAAGAACCACGCCACGCCCAACGTAGCCCTGATGTACAAACTGGGCGGACTGAACCTGCGTGCCGCCTACGCCGCCGGATTCCGCACGCCCACCCTTTCGCAGCTCTATGCCACGGACGAGTCGAAGACCGCCAGCCGCTACACGGTGGGCAATCCGAACCTGAAACCGGAGAAGAACAACTTCTACTCGCTGAATGCCGAATACAACTACCGATGGCTGTCCGTATCGGTGACCGGCTTCATCAACGACGTCCGCGACATGATAAACTACCGCGACCTCACCGAAGAAGAAATCGCCTCTATGGGACTGAGCGACAAGCATGCCCAATTTGACCAGATACGCCAGCGCGACAACATAGACAAGGCAAAGACCCGGGGCCTCAGCTTTAACGCCACCGCCAGCCTCGGCGCCGGATTCCGACTGAGCGGCGGATATACTTATCTCGACACCAAAGCCAAACAACTGAAAGATGACGGCACCTACAAGGAGTCGCCCATCGACAAGAGTATCCGCCACATGGGCAACGTCAACGGGCAATGGGAGCATAGCTGGGGATTCTATCGCCTGAACGTGAACCTGCACGGGCACTTGCAGGGCAGGCGCTACTCGCAAAGCTACGGTTATGCGCCCAAGTACCAGCAATGGGACCTGAACACCCGTCATACCTTCAACCTGAAATCCATCATTCTGGAGCCGGGCGTAGGTATCGAAAACCTCTTCGACAAGATAGACGACCGCCCCTGGAACAATAACTTCTCGACGCTGAACCCGGGACGCTCGGTGTATGCCAGTCTGTCGATACGGTTTAAGAAGTAGTTGACTTTTTCATATCTTTGCAGTCATATTAAGTTTATATATTTCAATCCATGAAGAAATTCCTTCCTCTCATTATCCTGTTGACAATCTCCCTCCTCTGCCACGCGCACGAGGGAGGCAACTATAAAACCAGCGATATGCTGGCAAGTATGAAGCCCGGCGACCGTGCCGCCCTGCTTATGGTGCACTTCGGCACAACGCACGACGACACCCGCGCACTGACCATCGACGCCATCAACGCAAAGGCACAAGCCGCCTTCCCGGAACTTAAGTTCCGGGAAGCATATACCTCGCGCATCATTATCCGCCGGCTGAAACAACGCGGCATCGAGAAAGCCACCCCGCTGGAAGCTCTGCTGCGCTTGCGCAGCGAAGGCTATACGCACGTCATCGTGCAGAGCACCAATATTATCGAGGGCGTAGAGATGGAGTCCCTGCGCCGCGATGTGGAGAGCGTATTGCCCTTCTTCAAGGAAATCCGCGTAGGCACTCCCCTGCTCTACTCTACGGAAGATGCGGAGAAGGTGGTGGAGATTCTGGGTAACCGCTACAACGCCACCGCACAAGGGGGCAAGAAAGCGGCGAAAGAGAGCTTTGTCCTCGTGGGGCATGGCACATATACCCCCAGCACCGCCATCTACAGCCAGATGGACTATATGCTGAAAGCCAAAGGACTGAAAAACTTCCACGTAGGCACCATTGAGGGTTATCCCACCTTTGAAACCATGCTGGCACAACTGAAGGCGACGAACGCCAGGAGCGTGACACTTATCCCCTTTATGTTCGTTGCCGGAGACCATGCCAAGAACGACATTGCCGGCGACTGGAAGGAAGCGCTCAAAAAGGAAGGCTTCACCGTCAGCGCCCGTCTCGAAGGTCTGGGGCAAGTGCCCGAGATACAGGAAATATTCATCGAGCACATCCGCTTCGGACTGAAGCACCGCATGCTGGATATCATGACAAAGAAAGCTGCCTACGCCGCCGGGAAAGAACCGGAATAATAGTGATTTTCTCGTATACATTCAGATATATGTCCTATCTTTGTACGCCAATAAAGTAGTAGATGGATATGAAGCAGCCCAAGATAATAGTCGCCGGCATCGGGCCGGGCAACGAGCAGGACATCACCCCCGCCGTAATTGCCGCTTTGCAAGAGTCGGATGTGGTAGTAGGATATAAGTATTATTTCCGGTTTGTAACTCCCCACCTCCGCCCCGAAACGGAATGCATAGATACCGGCATGAAGCGCGAACGCGCCCGTGCCGAGCAAGCCTTCGAACTGGCGGAACAGGGCAACACGGTTTGTGTCATCAGTTCCGGCGATGCAGGCATCTACGGCATGACGCCTCTTATCTATGAAATGAAGCGCGAGCGGCAGAGCGATGTAGAAATCGTCTCCCTGCCGGGTATCAGTGCTTTCCAGAAAGCAGCGTCGCTGCTCGGCGCACCCGTAGGGCATGACTTCTGCGTTATCTCCCTCTCCGACTTGATGACGCCTTGGGAACGCATTGAGAAGCGCATCATTGCCGCTGCCTCCGCCGACTTTGTAACCGCCGTTTACAATCCGAAGAGCGAGGGACGCTACTGGCAGCTCTATCGGCTGAAGGAACTCTTCCTGCAGGAAGGACGCGCGCCGGAAACCCCCGTAGGCTATGTACGCCAGGCGGGACGGCCGGAACAGGAAGTACACATCACAACATTGAAGGACTTCAACCCCGAAGAAGTGGATATGTTCACCGTCGTACTGATAGGCAATTCACAGTCTTACGAATGGAACGGCGCGTTCATCACCCCCCGCGGCTACTACCGCGAAACGAATACGGAAGCCAAAGGCATCGGGCAAGATATCATGATACGCAGCTTCCGCACCATCGAACAGGAACTGAAGAACCGGAATATCCCCCTCGACCATAAATGGGCATTGCTGCACGCCATACATACCACGGCAGACTTCGACATGGAGAACTTGCTGACGACGGACGAAGGTGCCGTAGCATCGCTATACCAAGCCGTAGAAACCGGAAAGATAAAAACCATCATTACCGACGTGACGATGGCTGCCAGCGGCATACGCAAGGGAGCTTTGCAGCGCCTCGGCGTAGAAGTAAAGTGCTACCTGGGCGATGCGCGCACAGCAGAAATGGCAGCCGGGAAGGGTATCACCCGCACCCAGGCAGGCATTCGCCTGGCAGTAGAGGAACATCCCGACGCGCTATTCGTATTCGGCAATGCACCGACGGCGCTGATGGAGCTTTGCGACCTGATACGCAAGGGCAAGGCAAAGCCGGCAGGCATCGTTGCCGCCCCGGTGGGATTTGTACATGTGCAGGAGTCCAAGCACATGGTGAAGCCGTTTACAGAGATACCAAAGATAATTGTAGAAGGACGCAAAGGCGGCAGCAACCTGGCGGCAACGCTGGTGAACGCTGTGTTGTGCTATAATGACGCGGAACAGTTGCGCCCGGGAAGGGATGTATAAATGAGGCCAAACTTCATCATCATAGGAATGGACGACAGCCGGGAACCTTTCTTCCCGCCGGAAGCATTGGCGCACATACGGCAAGGGAAGATATTCTCGGGCGGTGTGCGACACCGGGAAATCGTGGCGTCCCTACTGCCCGCGCAGGCCGAATGGATTTCCATCACCGTGCCGCTGGACAATGTATTCGCACGCTACGAAGAAATCTTTGCCCAACGCAAAGAACTTTCCGACGAAGAAAACGAAACTATCATCGTCTTTGCCTCCGGCGACCCGTTGTTCTTCGGCTTCGCCAATACCGTCAGGCGGAAGTTGCCGGATGCAGACATCCGCCTCTACCCCGCCTTCAACTCATTGCAGACACTGGCACACCGGCTGGTGATGCCTTACGATGATATGCGCACCGTCTCCCTCACCGGCCGCCCCTGGCAGGAGTTCGACCGTGCCTTGATAGAGCGTGCCCCGAAGCTGGGCGTACTGACCGACCGCGAGCATACCCCCGCCACCATTGCCGCCCGTATGCTGGAATACGGCTATACCTATTATATAATGTACGTAGGCGAGCACCTCGGCCATCCCACGAAAGAACGTATCCGCCGCATGACGCTTCAAGAGGCCGCACAAGCTACATTTGAGCATCCCAACAACCTGCTGCTCTGTGCCGAGACCGTGCCCTTCCGCCCCTTCGGCATCCCCGACGGACAATTCGCCCACCTCGACGGACGCACCCGCATGATAACCAAAGCCCCCATCCGCCTGCTCACCCTGCAAGCGCTGGAGCTGAACCGCCGCCGCGTGTTCTGGGATGTAGGTTTCTGCACCGGTTCCGTTTCCATCGAAGCCCGGTTGCAGTTCCCCCACCTCACGGTAATCTCTTTCGAGATACGCCCCGAAGGTGAAGAACTGATGAACGTCAACAGCCGCCGTTTCGGTGCACCGGGCATCACAGCCCTTACCGGAGACTTCCTGTCGGCAGACATCAGCACCCTGCCCTGCCCCGACGCCGTCTTTATAGGCGGACACGGCGGACACCTGGGAGAGATGCTTGAAAAGATTAAGTCTGTGCTCCGCCCCGGAAGCTGCATCGTCTTCAACTCCGTATCGGAAGAAAGCCGGGCCGCCTTCACCCGCGGAGCGGAAGATGCCGGAATGATGCTGCATCCTTCCACGCACATCGCCCTGAACGATTATAACCCCATTGAGATAATGAAAGCCACGCTTTCCGAAAGTAGCCCTTGGGAAGCCACGCTTTCTTAAATATATATCATTATGAAAACAGCTATTATCCTGATTTCCGAAGCCGGCCTGAGCATTGCGCAATCGCTGCTGGGCGAACTCACCGAATCTGAGATCTTCACCCCCAGACACGAGGACGGGTGTACACATATCGAATCGACCGGCAAGTTCACTTCCGAGAACTTCAACCGCTATGATGCCTTCATCTTTATCGGTGCCATGGGCATCTGCGTCCGCGCCATTGCGCCGTGCGTAAAGAACAAATATACCGACCCTGCCGTAGTTTGCGTAGATACCACCGGCCGCTACGTCATCTCCGTTCTCTCCGGCCACATCGGCGGAGCCAACGAACTGACCGACCAAGTGGCCGGCATACTGGGCGCCGAACCGGTAGTGACCACCCAGAGCGACCGCACCGGATTGTGGGGACTCGACACCTTCCCGAAGCGTTTCGGCTGGTTCCCCGTCATCAACGCCGAAGCTGCCACCCTGCTGATGGCAGAATTGGCAGAGACTCCCGAAGAAAAGATGCGCGCCTGCATGAACGAACATATCAGCCACTTCGTAGCCGGCAAGCCCACCGCCCTGCTGCTCACCATCCGCGACGAAGGCACCGACTGGCTGGAAGCACATCTGCCGCCCCACGTCCAAGTGTTCTACCGCGAAAAAGACATCAAGCCCGACCGCTTTGACCTGATACTCTGCGTATCAGCCCGGATGCCCAACTTCAGCGATAAATCCATGATATGCTATATGCCGCAAGCCGTCCACCTCGGCATCGGTCTGGCACGCCAGGCTGGCCCTACGCGGAAGGTGCAAGAGGAAATCATGGAAACACTAAAAGAGCAGGGCATCATGCTGCCTGCCATCGCCTCCATCTCTACCATCGATGCAAAGAGCGGTGAGCCGGTAGTGAAATCACTCAAGAAACAATACCCCGTCCACTTCTACACTGCCCAAGAACTGGCGTCGGTAGACGTGCCCCATCCCAGCAAAACGGTACTGAAACACATGGGTACACCCAGCGTCAGCGAGGCGGCAGCGCTACTGACGGCAGGAAATTCCGAACTGCTGATGCCCAAGAAGAAGGGCGAGAACTATACCGTGGCCGCCGCACTGGACATCAGTGTAGTGCGCCGCGGACACATCGAGATAGTGGGTGCCGGACCGGGCGACCCGGATCTGATATCCGTACGCGGACGGCAGATGCTGGAAAAGGCCGACCTCATTCTCTATGCCGGCAGCCTTGTTCCCCGCGAACTGACGCTTTGCGCCAAGCCGGGAGCCACCGTGCGCAGTTCGGCATCTATGGACCTGGAAGAACAATTCGCCTTGATGAAAGAGTTCTACGACCGAGGTAAATTCGTAGTACGCCTGCACACGGGTGACCCGTGCATTTACGGCGCCATCCAGGAGCAGATGAATTACTTCGACCAATACGGAATGAGTTATCACATCACCCCGGGCATTTCCTCCTTCCAGGCTGCCGCTGCTGCCCTGCGGTCACAGTTCACCATCCCGGAGAAGGTACAAAGCATCATCCTGACGCGTGGCGAAGGCCGCACACCTATGCCCGATCGCGAAAAGCTGCACCTGCTGGCACGTTCGCAGAGCACCATGTGCATCTTCCTCAGCGCCGGCATTGCCAAGCAAGTGCAGGAAGAACTCTTGCAGGAATACCCGGAGACAACCCCCGTTGCCGTCTGCCACCACCTGACATGGAAAGACGAACGCATCTTCCGCGGTGAACTGAAAGACCTTGCCGGGATAGTGGAAGAAAATAAACTGACGCTGACCACTATGATTGTCGTAGGCGAAGCCATCGGCAACCGCGAAGGGCTGTCACGCCTGTATGCACACGAGTTCAAACATTTATTCCGAAAATAACAACTAAACACTGATTATGATCCTAATCTTAGGCGGTACTACCGAAGGCCGCATCGCCGCCCAAACCCTGGAAGAAGCCGGAAAGCCCTTCTACTACTCTACCAAAGGCGACGAGCAGGAGGTACTGCTGCACAACGGCATCCGCCTGCAAGGCGCCCTGGACGACATCGACCTCGAAGCCTGTTGCCGTCGCCACGACATCCGCCTGCTGGTGGACGCCGCCCACCCCTTTGCCGAACAACTGCATCAAACCGTAGCCCGGGTAGCAAAGAATACAGATATCCCCGCCATCCGCTACGAACGCATCTATCCCCAGTGTGGCGAAGACAAGAACATCACCTGGTGCAATGACTACGCCGACGCCATCCGTCAGATAAAAGAAAACGAAATCTTCACCCTGCTCGCCCTCACCGGCGTGCAAAGCATCGCCCGGCTGAAACCCCTATGGAATGGAGACGACGCTTCCTGTTGCTGTCACTTCCGCATCCTCGACCGCGAAAGTTCCCGCCGCCTGGCACGTGCCGAAGGTTTCTCCGAACAGCACCTCTGCTACTACCATGCCGGAGAAGACGAACGCCTCCTGATGCAACAGCTCCACCCCGAAGCCATTCTCATCAAAGAGAGCGGCGTCTCCGGCGGATTCATTCAGAAAGTGGAAGCCGCCCGCGAACTGGGCATCCGCATCTTCGCCATCCGCCGTCCCAAGACGCCCGGAGGTTTCCTCTGCGTAGACGGACCTCATGGTTTGCGCCGGATGGTAGAGAAGTTCCTGCCCGACTTCTATCCCCTGCACAGCGGACTGACCACCGGCACTTGCGCCGCAGCAGCTGCCGTCGCCGCCGCGTGGGACCTCTTCAATATCGACCTCAAGCTCCGCCCCGAGGAATTTCCCGTCGTTCTGCCCGATGGCGAAACAATCTACGTCGCCGCGCAGCCGCGCCAACGTCCGCCCCACTCCGACTTCACGGCGAACGGCGACTGGATGATGGAAGCCAATGCCACCGTCATCAAAGACGCCGGCGACGACCCCGACATCACCAACGGAATGGCAATCACCGCCAACGTTGCCGTCCCCTTCCGCATGGACAACCAGGAAATAGACCAGGACGACTACGAATTAATCATCTGTGGCGGCGAAGGCGTAGGCATCATCACCATGCCCGGCCTGGGACTGCCTTTGGGCGAATCCGCCATCAATGCCACTCCCCGCCGGATGATTGAGAACAATGTAAAATCCTGCCTCCGGCAACTCGGCATCCGCCCCAAAGTAGGGCAGCCGGTCGTCATCACCATCTCCGTTGCCGGCGGAGAAGAGATAGCCCGGCGCACCTTCAACCCCCGACTGGGCATCGAAGGCGGCATCTCCATCATCGGCACCTCGGGCATCGTGAAGCCCTTCTCGTCCGAAGCCTTCGTCAACTCCATCCGCAAGTCCATGGAAGTGGCCCGCGCCACCGGCAGCCCGCGTGTCGTCATCAGCTCCGGCGCCAAGAGCGAACGGTATATCAAAGCCTATTATCCCGACGTGCCCGCACAAGCCTTTGTGCACTACGGCAACTTCATCGGCGAAACCATTAAACTGGCTGCCGAGCTCAGCCTGCCCCGCCTCACCCTCGGCGTAATGATAGGCAAAGCCGTGAAACTGGCCGAAGGCTACCTGGACACGCACAGCAAGAAGGTGACCATGAACAAGGAATTTATCCAAGATATAGCCCGCCGGGCGGGTTGCCCGGAAGAAACGCTCACCGCCATCAACGGTATGAACCTGGCCCGCGAGCTCTGGAACATCATTCCGCCCGCCTGTCTGGAACGTTTCTGCAAACTGCTGATAGAACTCTGCCACCGGCATTGCGCCCCCCTGCTGCCGGACGGCGAACTAACCATATTATTAATAACTGAAAACGGAGAAATACACTCATGAAGAAGACTATTATTACCCTTTGCCTGATACTGCCCGCATTGGCAGGAATGGCACAAAACCCGTTGTCCTTCCACGCCAAAGCCGGTATCGGCACATCCTACTTCCACGGAAAGCACTCAAGCAGTGATACCAAAATTGCCTACAAAGCGGGAATAGGTGCAGAATATGCGCTCAACAAAACCTGGGTGCTGCAATCGGCACTGGAATTCGTATCCATCGGCGGCAAGAAAGATATAGAATACCTTGCCAAAGCCGACATGAACGAACTATACCTGCAAATCCCCCTCATGATAGCCGCCCGCCTCAATCTGGGCAAGGATTATCATGCCTCGCTGAGCGTCGGCCCTTACGTAGCCGTGGGCGTAGGCGGCATGACCTCCGGCAAGATATACGACTACGCCAGTAGCAGCCACGATGCCGGCTATCGCTTCAAGGTAGGCACCTTCGGCAGTACCATAGACGGAAAGATGGGAAACAACCGCTTCGATGCAGGTATCAACATAGGGCTCACGCTCGAATACCGCCGGTTCATCTTCGGCGCCGAGGCACAGGTAGGATTCATCAAGGTCAACGAACATCTGGACCAGATACTAGGAAATGACTACGGAGACTATGGAACGGATGAAAGATTCCTCCCCAAGAACTTCGCCTCATTCTTTACGCTGGGCTATCGCTTCTGGTAGCGCCTGTGTCAGGAAGATACTCCCTGCTTGGGCTGTTCCTTCCTCTTCATCTCCGCCAGCACCCCGCACGTCAGCGGAATGGCGAGGAAGAAGGTGAGCATATCGGCAACTGCCTGGCACATCTCCACACCTTTCAATCCCAGGAAGTAAGGAAGGATAAATATCAACGGAATGAAGAACAAGCCCTGCCGGGCGGACGACAGGATTGTAGCCCGCACCGGTTTGCGGATCGTTTGCAGCATCATGTTGCTGACCACAATCCATGCCCCCAGCGGATAAGTAATGAATTGCCAGCGCAGGGCAGCCGCCCCGGTCGCTATTACCGCCGGGTCGCCCCTACGGAACACAGCAACAATCTCCTCGGCATAGCCCATACCCGCCACCGCGCAAATCACCAGGAAGAAGAAACCCACCTTCACGCAGAACCAGAAGCCCTGGCGCACGCGAGCATACAATCCCGCCCCGTAATTGAAACCGCATACGGGCTGAAAACCTTGTCCGAAACCTATCAGGAAAGAATTGATAAACATGCCGATGCGCGTCACGATGGACATCCCCGCAATAGCCGCATCACCATAGGCGCCTGCCGCCACATTCAAGAGGATGGTTGCCACGCTTGCCAATCCCTGGCGTGCAAGGGAAGGCGTACCGCCGCCGATAATCTCTTTTATAAAAGCCAGCGTCGGCGTGAAGTTCTTATAACGGATTCGGATATTTCCACCCCTGCGCCCCATAAACAGCAACAGGGAGAAACTGCAAAACTGGCTGATAACCGTAGCCAGTGCCGCGCCGGATATGCCCATGTCGCAGACAAAGATCAGTATCGGGTCCAGCACCACATTGATAACTGCCCCCGTCACAATCCCCACCATGGCATAAGCCGCATTTCCCTGAAAACGTATCTGGTTATTCAGTACCAAAGATGCCGCCATAAATGGTGCCCCCAGCAGGATAATGCCTAAATAACGCTCGGTATAAGGAAGGATAGTCGGTGTAGAGCCCAGCGCCAGGGATAGAGGGGTAAGAAAGAGCAATCCCAGCACTGCCAGAAACGCCCCGATAAACAGCGCATAGAAGAATCCGGTAGCCGCCATCTTCTCGGCATTCTCCGTCTCCTGTGCTCCCAGTTTGCGGGAGATATAGTTTCCCGAGCCATGCCCGAAGAAGAATCCCACCGCCTGAATGATGGACATCACCGAAAACACAATCCCCACCGCAGCCGTAGACTGAGTATCTATTTTACCTACAAAGTAGGTATCTGCCATATTGTAGAACGAGGTCACCAGCATGCTGATAATCGTCGGTATGGCCAATGATATGATTAACCGCGGAACCGGTGTCGTAGTCAGATGGACGTAGTTGTCTTTTGCAGAATGATGCATCATAAGGACTCCTTTTTTCAGACTGCAAAGATAGGGAAAATCCCGTTTGCTTATCCTTGCAGTCCGAAGAAAGATGGCTGATTACATATCCCGCGTAGCCCATAAGCGGTCTTTCTCGCTCATGGCGGCAAGCTCTTCCACCCGTTTCAGTTCCAGGTGAAGCCCTTCGGCAAGACGCGTGCCGTAATCCTTATCCGCCAGATAGCAATGCGCGGCATGACGGTATTTTACGTTGTCCGTCACAGGCATGATATCGGCTATGGTATTGCTGATGAGCGCCTGTTTCTTATCCTCCGTCATCAGGCGGTAAAGGTCGCCCGGCTGGTAGAAACAATCGTCCGTCCGGTCCTCGTAAGGGCTGTAATGATCTACGGCACCATCTACGGGCAGAGCCGGATGGCGGTATTCGGGCTGTTCTTCCCATTCGCCGAAGCCATTGGGGGCATAGCCTTTGGTAGCGCCGTAATTGCCATCCACCCGCATCATGCCGTCACGATGATAACTATGCACCGGGCAGCGTGCCTGGTTCACGGGGATCTGGTCGTGGTTCACTCCCAAGCGGTAGCGCTGCGCATCTCCATAAGAGAAGAGGCGTCCTTGCAGCAACTTGTCCGGTGAGAAGCCGATACCCGGCACCAGGTGAGTCGGTGCAAAAGCAGCCTGCTCCACATCGGCAAAGTAATTCTCAGGATTGCGGTTCAGTTCCATCACACCCACCTCTATCAGCGGAAAGTCTTTATGGCTCCACGTCTTGGTGATGTCGAACGGATTCTCTTTATAATTCAGCGCCTGCTCTTCCGTCATAATCTGGAAGTACAGCGTCCATTTCGGGAAGTCCTTGCGTTCGATGGCTTCAAACAAATCGCGTTGGTGGCTCTCACGGTCTTTTGCTATAATATCTGCGGCCTCTTCATTGGTCAGGTTCTTGATGCCCTGCTGCGTGCGCAGATGGAATTTTACCCATACACGGGCGCCGTCTCCGTTTATCAGGCTGTAGGTATGGCTTCCAAAGCCGTGCATGTAGCGATAGGACGCCGGAATACCACGGTCGGACATGACGATTGTTACCTGATGCAGAGCCTCGGGCAGCATAGTCCAATAGTCCCAGTTGTTCTGCGGAGAGCGCAGGTTGGTCTTGGGGTCACGCTTCACGGCATGGTTCAAATCGGGGAACTGCATCGGGTCGCGGATAAAGAATACAGGGGTGTTGTTTCCTACCAGATCCCAGTTGCCTTCCTCCGTATAGAATTTGATGGCAAAGCCGCGGATATCGCGTTCTGCATCGGCAGCGCCGCGTTCGCCTGCCACTGTAGAGAAGCGGACAAACAGATCTGTTTTTTTACCGATTTCCGAAAAAAGTTTTGCACATGTATAGCGGGTTACATCATGCGTGGTTGTAAAAGTTCCGAAAGCACCGCTACCCTTGGCGTGCATACGCCGTTCGGGGATAACTTCGCGATCGAAATGGGCCAATTTCTCCATCAGCCAGGTGTCTTGCATCATGATAGGACCGCGGGAACCTGCGGTCTGGGAGTTACGGTTATCCGATACGGGAGCACCGACTTCTGTTGTTAGTTTCTTCTGCTTGTCCATACTATTGCCTTTAAAGTTGAAATTATTACAAATATAGAAGTTATTTACAAGCAGGAAAGCAAAGGCCCTTGTATTTAATGATATTTAACCGCGATGCCTAACGGAGAATCAATGAATCACAAACGCATCTAATCTTTGTTTGCCGACCGGACAATTTCCAGAAGTTCGTCAATACACAGCACTTCTACCGGCTCCTTACCCGGCAGATGAATCACAAAGTTTTCTCCTCCTTTCAAGTCCCCGGTTTCTATATAAATGTCCGATTCAATGTTGCGGTTTGCCAGGATGCCGTTCCGCTGCAACGCCTTGCGCACCATGGCATACTTCTGTCCGTGCCCCACCAGGCGTATCTGCGAAGTATATTCGTTGTCCACCCTGAACAATCCCGTCTCCAGATCGAAAACAATGCCTTTGCGGGCAAAGAAGTTGCTCAGGCTGCCGTTCAGTGAAAGGTCTTCGGGAGTACCGATCGTCACGCCGTTTGCCTTGTCCATCAGCCATATTTTGTCGGCTATCTGCAAGGCAAGTTCCAGGTCGTGGGTAGAGAGGAAGATGGTCTTGTCCGTCTGCCGGCTAAGGTGGTGCAGCAGTTGCATCATTTCCACTTTGCTGGGGAAGTCGAGGAAAGCCGTGGGCTCGTCGAGGTAGATAACGGGAGTTTCCTGGGCGAGGGCTTTGGCTATCATCACCTTCTGCCGCTCACCATCGCTTAGCGTATGCACCATGCGATGCGTCAGGTGGGGAATGCCTACCAGGGAGATGGCATGATCCACAACCGCTTTGTCTTCTTTGGAGAGCGTCCCCCAGAAACCGGTGTAGGGGCTGCGTCCCAAGCCGATCAGTTCTGTTACGGACATATTGCGGATATCACACTTCTCCGTCAGCACCACGCTGATGACGCGCGAAAGTTGCTTGTCGGTATACTCCCCTATTTCTTTCCCCTGGATGCGTATTTCCCCGCCCAGCTTCGGCTGGAAGGCGGACAGTGTGCGGAGCAAAGTGGACTTCCCCACTCCATTGGCACCCAGCAGGCACGTCAGTTCTCCACTATTGATTCCGGCACAGATGCCCTCTGCCACCACCTTCACATCCCCTTTGCCGGGATAGCCGATGGAAAGATTCTCTATATGTATGGTTTCTTTATTCATTAATCTCACCTTTTCTCTTGTTAAACAGTACGGAAGCCACCACCGGCGCACCCACCAGTGCCGTCACGGAGTTAACGGGCAAAGCTCCCTCGAAGCCCGGCATACGCGCTATCAGGTTGCAGACCAATGCCAGTGCAGCCCCCACCAGCAGAGTGCCGGGCATCAACACCCGGTGATCCGAAGTATGGAAGATGGCGCGGCAGAGGTGGGGCACCGCCAGTCCGATGAACATAATCGGGCCGCAATATGCCGTCACAATGGCCACCAGCACGCCCGAACAGGAGATCACCAGCAGGCGTGCCCGCTTGATGTTCAGTCCCAGGTTGCGTGCATAGCCATCGCCCAGCAGCAGCAGGTTCATCGTCTTTATCAGCAGGAACGACAGTGGCAGCAGCGTTGCCATGATGCACACAAACAGTATCATCTGGTCGCCGGAGACACGGGCAAAGCTGCCCAATCCCCATATCACATACGCACGGATATCCTCTTCCACACTGAAGTATTTCAACACCCCGATCACGGCACTTGCCACGTAGCCTATCATCACACCGATAATCAGCAGCGTCACATTTCCTTTCACCTTTTGGGATACATAGACGATGAGCGCCATCACAGCCAATGCCCCGATAATGGCAGCGATGGACAAAGCCACCTCTCCCATATATCCCAGGCGGCTCAATGCCACGCCGCCCATAGCGCCCGAAAGCAATACCACGCACGCCACACCCAGGCTGGCGCCCGAACTGATACCCAGTACCGAAGGCCCTGCCAGCGGATTGCGGAACACGGTCTGCATTTGCAGTCCGCTCACCGAGAGCCCTGCTCCCGCCACCAATGCCGTCAGTGCCTGCGGCACGCGCGACTTCCAGATGATGTTCTGCCAAATCACCGATTCATCCGTATTCCCCCACAAGATATTCCACACCGAACGGAACGGAACGTGCACCGAACCCAGCAACAGGTTCAGCAGGAAAAGCAGAAAGATGGATGCCAACAACAGCAACATCAACAACAGCGTAGGTCTTTTCATCATTTCAGGCGGGCGTAATATTTGGGAGTATAATCGGGTAACAGTGCAGGATGGAAGGCATGAATCAGGTCTTCCAGTACGATTTCCGGCTCCATCGGCATACTTTCGTAGAAAGGCTGCTCGCGCATGTTGCAGTAGATAACGCCTTTATCGCGGAAGGCACGGAAGTCGGCATAACGTGGATCGAGCTGTTTCAGGGCATCGTACGAGAAGCTACCGTCGTAGCTGTTCACAATTCGCCAGTAGTCAGCACTCTCTGCCTGGCTGTATACGGTTTCAAAGTCCAAGGTGACGCCGCCCGAACGCGGATCGTCTTTCAGGAAGTAGTCGGCGCCCGCATCGCGGAACAGTTCGGCAAGGAAACTCTTCCCGCCCACTGCATACCAGTTGCCGCCACGTATCTCACCGCTGAACACCACCGGACGCTTCTTCACATTCGCCGCCAGCTCCTTCAGTTCATTATACCTCTTTTCTATGGCGGCAAAGCGTGCATTGGCTTCCGCTTCCTGTCCGATGAACATGCCGATGAATTTTATCCATTCCGCCTGTCCCAGCGGAGTCATTTCTTTATACCCCAGATGCGGCACCAGCGGAATGCCTATCTCGCGCATGGCGTCATATCCTCCGCGCTTGAAGGGTGAGATAAAAATCACATCGGGGTTCACGCTCATTATTACTTCATTATCGAAGTTGCCCTCAATGCCTATCTTGGCGGTCTTGCCGGACTTCAACCGTTCGTTCATCTCTTTATTAAAGAGGTGGCGCGTGCTGGTAATGCCCACCACATAGTCGCAGGCGTCCAGCCGGATAAAGTTAGAAAGTTGCAGGGACGTCATGCAGATGACATGCTTCACCGGAGTTTCTATCACCGTATAGTCGGCGGGAATACCTTCAGCCTTTGTACCCTTCGGCACCAAAGCATAATGAAAAGTATTACTGCTCTCCTTCTGAGGGTCGCGCAAATCTACCAGACGCACGTTCCCGGGAAGATATTTCACCGAATATCCCTTGGCATAAACGGGCACAACTGCGGTCGCCGTATCTGCCCCCGAAGCAACATACTCTGTTGCTGAAGCTGATTCACCTGAATTTTGTTTTGACTTTGATTTACAAGATGTTATACATAAAATACACAAAAGTGCGATGCCTGCGACAGGTATTCGAGTCATGATTATTTGAGCTTTATAGAATTCAAGTACAATATTCGGCATTTTTAGGCAGATATACAAAAAATCCTACCACAGATTACGCAAATTTCACAGAGAGATTTTCAAATACAGTGAATTTATAGAAAAGACAAGCAGCGCTCCGCGAAATTTGCGGAATATAAGCCTGAAAATAAATTGATAAATTGAGTTTTTCGGGAAGTGTTAATTTTGTGGTCTCTCTATGTAAGAGGTGGCACTAATAGCAGACAAATGTATATATTACCA
>JAUUPT010000141.1 GCA_030843315.1 Bacteroidaceae bacterium
AAAGTCCGGGCTTTGTGCATAAAAAAAGGTTGTGCCAGCATTTTGACACAACCTCACCTATTACATTATTCACTCAACTTCTCCCTCAACCTATACAATCTCGTTATCGCCGGATTATAGAATTTATCGGGATAATGTGCATCTATATCGCACAAACCGGCTTCTACATACCGTTTCACATCTTCGATATATTCGGATTCACTCAACTCCAATTGCTCAGGAAAAGAAGCAGCTTTCGCCCACTCTATCAGCTCTTTAACGCTCTCTTCATCATATTTGTACTCAGCCATATTTCACATATTTTCTTGCAAAGATATAACAATTGCTAAAGTTATCCATGCCTGCATGAACAAAAGATGAATGCCTACGTTATATAGTTGTGTTTTTCATAGTATTAGATATAAGATTAATTAAAGAGACGTACTCGCTTGTGAAAGTAAGTGCATCAAAAAACAGAAGCGTCTGTTTGATTGATAAATGTGTAAGGAGCATCGGTTTACCAGAGCCGATGCTTTTTTTTACCCCTACTTTGTAGTATGTTAGAAAAATTATCGTAATTTTGGCAGATAATAAGGAAAGAATGTGATATGAATATTTCTGTTATATTTCAATTTTTAAAAGAGCTGTCCGCAAATAATAATCGCGAATGGTTCAACGCACACCGCGATCAATATGAAATAGCCCGTAACGAGTTTGAGAGCTTGCTCACAGTTATCATTTCCCGCATTTCACTGTTCGATGAGAGCATTCGCGGGATAGAGGCGAAAGACTGCACATATCGCATCTACCGGGACACACGATTCTCTGAAGATAAGACTCCCTATAAAAACCATTTTGGCGGCTACATCAATGCCAAAGGGAAAAAATCGGACTACTGTGGTTACTACGTTCACCTGCAACCGGGCAACTGCCTGCTGGCAGGAGGCAGCTACTGTCCTCCTTCACCCCTATTGAGAGCTCTGCGACAGGCAGTGTATGATAATATGGATGAATTCAGAGGCATTGTCGAAGATCCGGCTTTCAAACAATATTTTCCGACCGTAGGAGAAAACTTTTTGAAGACCGCACCCAAAGGTTTCCCCAAAGATTACCCTTACCTGAAATACCTGCAATGCAAGGAATATACCGTCACCTGCTATCAGCCGGACGACTTCTTCCTCGCTCCCGACTTCCTGGACCGCACGGACGATATCTTTAGGCAAATGAAACGTTTCTCCGACTTCGTGAACTACACGATAGACGACTTTGAATGATTTTATCTTATTATGACCAACTATAATATCTGAATTATGATTGTAGACAAGATTGAAAATATCGGGAAATACACTTCGCTGAACCCTTTGTTTGCCGAGGCCGTAGATTTCCTGAAATCACACAATCTCAATGCTTTGGAGATCGGTAAAACGGAGCTGAAAGGCGATGATTTACGGATTATCGTAGAGCAGACATCCCCCAAGACAAAAGAAGAAGCCAAGCTGGAAGCCCACAGGACGTATATCGACATCCAACTCCCGCTCTCTGGCACCGAAATAATGGGATACACCCCTACCCAAGATTGCACCCCCGCCGATGCCCCCTACTGTGCAGAGAAAGACATCGTCTTCTTTGAAGAACCGGCAGAAAGCTACGTCGAAGTGAAACCCGGCATGTTCGTCATCTTCTTCCCGCAAGACGGACACGCCCCCGGTATCAACCCCGACGGTGTGAAAAAAGTGATTGTAAAAGTGAAAGCATAAATATATCAAGTTACTCAAAAATCATCCTACATGGAAACATTGAATTTGATTAAAAACGACCCATGGCTGGAGCCGTTTGCTGATGCCATCAAAGGGCGTCATCAACATGCCTTAGAGAAAGAAGCCGAACTGACCAACAAAGGAAAAATGACGTTGGCAGACTTCGCATCCGGATACCTTTACTTCGGCATGCATCGTACCGACGACGGTTGGACATTCCGCGAATGGGCACCCAATGCCACCCAAATTTTTCTGGTGGGCACTTTCAATGATTGGAAAGAAGAAAAGAAATACAGTTTGGAACGCATAGCAAACGGCAACTGGGAGATAAAACTTCCTGCCGATGCCGTGAAGCATGGAGACTTGTACAAACTGATGGTGCACTGGGAAGGCGGTCAAGGCGAACGCATCCCGGCATGGGCCACGCGCGTTGTGCAAGACGAGCAGACCAAGATATTCAGTGCGCAGGTATGGGCACCGGAGAAGCCGTACAAGATGAAGGAAAAAGCATTCAAGCCCGCCACCGATCCTCTGCTGATTTACGAATGCCACATCGGCATGGCGCAGCAGGAAGAGAAAGTGGGCAGCTACCGCGAATTCCAGGAGAAGATTCTTCCCCGCATCGCTAAGGAAGGCTACAACTGCATACAGATTATGGCTATCCAGGAGCATCCCTACTATGGCAGCTTCGGGTATCATGTATCCAGTTTCTTTGCCGCTTCTTCCCGCTTCGGCACACCGGACGAACTGAAAGAACTGATTGACACCGCCCATAGCATGGGCATTTCCGTCATTATGGACATCGTTCACTCCCATGCCGTGAAGAACGAAGTAGAGGGCTTGGGCAACTTTGCCGGCGACCCCAACCAGTACTTCTATCCCGGCGGACGTCGTGAACATCCGGCTTGGGATTCGCTCTGTTTCGACTATGGAAAGGGCGAAGTAATCCACTTCCTGCTGTCCAACTGCAAGTTCTGGCTGGAAGAATACCACTTCGACGGATTCCGTTTCGACGGCGTTACTTCGATGTTGTATTACAGTCATGGCCTGGGCGAAGCATTCTGCAACTACGGCGACTACTTCAACGGCCATCAGGACGACAACGCCATCTGTTACCTGACGCTTGCCAACCGCGTTATCCATCAGGTAAATCCGAAGGCCATCACCATTGCCGAAGAGGTATCGGGAATGCCCGGACTGGCAGCCAAATACGAAGACGGCGGCTATGGATTCGACTACCGCATGGCGATGAACATCCCCGACTATTGGATTAAGACTATTAAGGAAAAGATAGACGAAGATTGGAAACCGTCCAGCATGTTCTGGGAAGTGACCAACCGCCGCAAAGACGAAAAGACCATCTCCTATGCCGAAAGCCACGACCAGGCTTTGGTAGGTGACAAAACCATCATCTTCCGCTTGATTGATGCCGATATGTACTGGCACATGCAGAAGGGAGACGAGAACTATACCGTGCACCGCGGCATCGCCCTCCACAAGATGATACGCCTGCTGACGGCAACTACCATCAACGGTGGTTACCTGAACTTCATGGGCAATGAGTTCGGACATCCGGAATGGATAGACTTTCCCCGCGAAGGAAACGGTTGGTCGTGCAAGTATGCTCGCCGCCAATGGGACTTGGTAGACAATAAGAATCTGTCATATCACTATATGGGCGACTTCGACGCTGCCATGCTGAAAGTGGTGAAGAGTATAAAGGACTTCCAGGCTACTCCCGTTCAGGAGATATGGCACAACGACGGCGACCAGATATTGGCATATATGCGCAAGGACTTGGTATTCGTGTTCAACTTCAATCCCAAGCATTCGTTTACGGACTACGGATTCCTGGTTCCCGCAGGTTCCTACGAGGCAATCTTGAATACGGACGATCCCGCATACGGTGGCAACGGGCTTACGGATGACACTATCGAGCATCTTACTATCCCCGATCCGCTGTATAAGAATGAGAAGAAAGAATGGTTGAAACTCTATATCCCTGCACGTACTGCAGTTGTATTGAGAAAGACCAAATAAAATCCATACAATAAAGAAGGAGGTTGTGTCAAAATGCTGGCACAACCTTTTTTTATGCACAAAGCCCGGACTT
>JAUUPT010000039.1 GCA_030843315.1 Bacteroidaceae bacterium
GAGCTGTGTATTTGCTCAAATTATCATCCATTTCGGCTTTGCGTACAGAATCGTTCACTGTAATGTACCTTTCATAATTTTCGCAAGCAGCATGATAGTCGCCCAGTTCCTTTTGCAACAGGGCTTTCGTATAATAATTGTAAGGATAGCAAGTGCCTAATGCATTCTGATACTCCATCAAGGAATCCATATAAGCAATATTGCCTTTCAAGTCACCCTGGATGCGGCAACACATTATCTTATAGGCAAACCAAGCCTCGGGTGTCGAGCTTCCCGGGTTTTGCCGATAGAAGCGGTCTGTATCCGCAATATAAGATTCGGCAACCTGTTTCCCTTTATTTGCCAGCAGACTGATTACACGAAACTCACAAAAGCGCAAATGCAAAGAAGGAGATACTTCTACTTTCTTCTTTCTCATTTTCCCTTCCAATTGTTCCAGTCTGTTCAAATATTCTTCGGCTTCAGTATATTCGCTACGCGAAAGATAAGTTTGAATAATATTGAGTAACACTACATTAGCATCTCGATAATAATCTCCCTCCTCAAAAAGCTTTAAAGCATTATTATAACTTTCAATGCAAAGTTTCACGTTACTGCCAAATACCCGATGATTATATCCAATGCACATTTCACCACATGCCAACCCATATTTGCTTTTAACCTTTTCGGCATCCTGATGCAGTTTGGCAGTTTCAGCCATGGCCTCTTCCTGCATATTCTTCTCAGTCACACGCTGGATGTATTCCCGCCAACTCACATACCGCGTATTGGGTTGGTTGTGACGTGCACACCAGTCCATATATTCGTAAGTATATTTTTTCAGGCTGTCGATCTCCCCCAACAAATAATAATGTGAGTTCAGATTATCATAGGCATCCTTTATCTCTGTCGTGTCATTCAGTTGTCGGGCCAGACTCATCCAGCGTGCATTGATGGCAGGCAACTCTTTTTTCCCTGATATTTTTTTAGCACTATCGGCCAAAGCTTTCATTTCTTGATGAAGGTCAGCAGCGTACAGGACTAAAGGGCACATACCCAATATCAGCACAGTAAGATACCATTTCACATTACGCATCACCATGTTAGGATAATTGATTATAGTTGGGAGCGAATTTAATGCTTTTATTTAAAGTAAATTTACACTTCCCATAAAGTATAACAAATCTTAACCTTGCATATCTATATGATATTTCTTCCTGTTGTAGTTATCTTTGCCGGAAATGCAAAGATAAGCCGCACTTCGGCATAAAAAAGGCACGAGTTAGTTTTATTCTACTCCCGGTTTACATTATCTTTGCAAATTGAAATCACTTAAGTGACCATGATATGGCAGAAAATACATCTATTATCATAAAAGGAGCGCGCGTTAATAATCTGAAGAACATTAGCGTAGAGATTCCCCGTAATAAATTGGTCGTCATCACCGGACTGTCCGGTTCCGGCAAATCCTCACTTGCTTTCGATACGCTCTATGCCGAGGGCCAACGCCGCTATGTGGAAAGCCTCAGCAGCTATGCCCGCCAATTCCTGGGACGCATGAGCAAACCGGAGTGCGACTTTATCAAGGGCATTCCGCCCGCCATTGCCATCGAGCAGAAAGTCAGCAGCCGCAACCCGAGATCTACGGTGGGCACTTCAACCGAAATATACGAGTACCTACGGTTGCTATACGCCCGTGTAGGCAAGACGTTCAGCCCCGTCAGCGGACAAGAGGTAAGAAAGCATTCTACGGAAGACATCGTGAACTGTATGTTGGAACATCCCGAAGGAACAAAATATACCGTACTGGCTCCGATACTGCTACGCGAAGACCGCACCATGCAGCAACAGCTCGAAGTGGATATGAAACAAGGCTTCAACCGCCTGGAGGTGAACGGAGAAATGATACGCATCGACGAATACAAACCGAAGGCGAAAGACACTGTTTTCCTGTTGATAGACCGCATGTCGGTTTCTTCCGAGAAGGACTCCATCAGCCGGTTGGTCGATTCGGCAGAGACAGCGATGTATGAAGGTGACGGCGCTTGCCTCCTGCGCTTCTACCAACCCGACGGAACGACGAGCCTGTATCGTTTCAGCACCAAGTTCGAAGCGGACGGCATTACTTTTGAAGAACCGAACGACCAGATGTTCTCTTTCAACTCCCCCATCGGCGCCTGTCCCGAGTGCGAAGGCTTCGGAAAGGTGATCGGCATTGACGAACATCTGGTGATTCCCAACCGTTCTTTGTCTGTCTACGACGGTGCCGTGGTGTGCTGGCGAGGCGAAAAGATGGGCGAATGGAGGGATATGGTGATACATGGAGCCGAGAAAGCCGGCTTCCCCATCTTCACCCCCTACTACGAACTAACAGACAAACAGCGCCGGATGCTCTGGGAAGGCACTCCCTATTTCGAGGGAATCAACGCCTTCTTCAAGATGGTGCAGGAGAATCAGTACAAGATACAATACCGCGTGATGCTGGCACGCTATCGCGGCAAGACGCTCTGCCCCAAATGCCACGGCACCCGTCTGAAACCGGAGGCAGGCTATGTACGGGTAGGCGGACACAGCATCTCCGAGTTGGTGGACTTGCCGATTACAGAACTGAAATCCTTCTTCGACAACCTGAAACTGGAACAACACGACGCCGACGTGGCACGCCGCATTCTGACGGAAATAAACAGCCGTATCCGGTTCCTGCTGGACGTAGGTTTGGGCTATCTCACCCTGAACCGTCTGAGCAATTCGCTCTCCGGCGGTGAAAGCCAGCGCATCAACCTTGCCACTTCACTGGGCAGCAGCCTGGTGGGCAGCCTCTATATACTGGACGAACCGAGTATCGGCTTGCATAGCCGTGATACGGACAAACTGATATACGTGCTCCGCCAACTGCAACAGTTGGGCAATACGGTAGTCGTTGTAGAACATGACGAAGAAATTATCCGTGCCGCCGACTACATCATCGACATCGGTCCCAAAGCCGGACGCCTGGGTGGTGAAGTAGTCTACCAGGGCGACATGAACGACTTGCAGAAGAACAGCAACAGCTATACCGTCCGCTACCTGCTGGGCGAAGAAATCATCCCGATACCGGAACACCGCCGTCCGTGGAACAACTACATAGAGATAAAAGGCGCGCGCGAAAACAACCTGAAAGGTGTAGACGTACGTTTCCCCCTCAACGTGATGACTGTGGTAACCGGCGTCAGCGGTTCGGGCAAGAGTACGCTGGTGCGCGATGTATTCTACCGCGCCCTGAAGCGTGAGTTGGACGAGTGCAGCGAGCGTCCGGGCGAGTTCGTCTCCATCGGCGGTGACTTGCAGAACCTGCGCAATGTAGAGTTCGTAGACCAGAACCCCATCGGCAAGTCTTCGCGAAGCAACCCCGTGACCTACCTCAAAGCCTACGACGAAATACGCAAACTATGGGCCGACCAGCCGCTTGCCAAACAGATGGGTTACACCGCCGGCTACTTCAGCTTCAACAGCGAAGGCGGCCGTTGCGAAGAATGCAAGGGCGACGGAACTATCACCGTAGAGATGCAGTTCATGGCAGACCTCGTGCTGGAATGCGAATCGTGCCACGGCAAGCGCTTCAAAGCCGATACGCTGGAAGTGAAGTTCCACGATATGAATATCTACGATGTATTGGAAATGACCGTGAACCAAGCTGTAGAGTTCTTCACCGAACATGGACAGAAAAAGATTGTGAAGAAACTGGCTCCACTGCAAGAAGTAGGTTTGGGATATATCAAGCTGGGGCAGTCCTCCTCCACCCTCTCCGGTGGTGAGAACCAGCGCGTGAAGCTGGCTTACTATCTCAGCCAGGAAAAGGCCGACCCTACGCTGTTTATCTTTGATGAGCCTACCACCGGATTGCACTTCCACGACATCAAGAAGCTACTCGAAGCCTTCGATGCCCTGATACGCCGCGGACACTCCATCGTCATCATAGAACACAACCTGGATGTAGTGAAGTGTGCCGACTATGTAATAGACCTCGGCCCCGAAGGCGGAGACAAAGGCGGCAACATCGTAGCCGCAGGCACACCGGAAGAGGTGGCGCAGTGCGCGGCAAGCTATACGGGACAGTTCTTACAGGAGAAGTTGAGATAGTTCACTTAGAGGGCCTGTTTCTTCGGCACCGGGGAACACGTCCTTCGGCACCGGGGAACGCACCCTTCGACACCGGGGAACGCATCGAGCGGCACCGGGGAACAATTAGGTAATAACAAAATAGGTGATAGTCGGGCTACGCAGCCTAACTATCACCTATTCTTTATCAACTAAAGGAATTAGAATTAGAAATAGAAGCCGAAGCCTACCTTCACTCCGAACTTGGAACGATCATCATTTATATTCCAATAAGCGGCAGGCTCGATAGCCACCGTGCGGCTAAGGAAGAAAGCATAACCGGCTTCCAGGCCGAAAGAGAACTTAGTGTCGTCATCGCCTCCCCAGTCCCAACGGTCCAGGTTGACATCAGCGCCCAGGTATACACCTATCTTATCGAAATAATAGCGGCCACCTACACCTACCGTATAGAGGTCAACATCAGAACCGCTGTAATTCCAGGAAGCACCGGCATTCACCAACAATGCCACATTATCTATCAGGAAAGCACCGCCTTTGGCTTGGAAGCCGAAGCTCGTCTTGTCCGTTCCCGTGTCATGAGACAGGTCCAGACCGGTGATAGACGGATTCAGAATCCATTTTCCTTTTTCAAACTGAGCCTGAGCTGCCACTGTGGCAACAAGCAGACAAACGAGTAATGCAAGTTTTTTCATCTTTTCTTAGTTTTTGAGTGAGTGATTAATGTAGTTTATTATCTTCTTCCCGGCGCTTCTGCTGCAACTGCTCCTTTTTGCGGAGCACCAGCCACAACACCAGCACAATGACATACGAAACGGCCACAGTTACATACTTCTCCGTATCACTGATTTCCGTGTTACGGGGCAGAAAGTAAGCCGCGGTTGCGGATACATAAATAAGCAGGGCGATGGTCAGCCCGGTAGATTTCTTTATTTTCTTCTTCATTACCAAAGTTTTTTAGTTGTCTTGAAGTACCAGATATTGAACCAGAAGGCAGCTATCACCGCAGCCAGGATGGCGATGGTAGGTGCGTAGTGCGCATCCAGTCCCAGCCCTTCGGGGGCTATGCAAATATAAGTGGTACATACAGCCGTCATAAACAATGCGGGGAGATAGGTGATATAAAAGACATGCCTTTTCTTCTCGCGCACCAGGTAGACGGTGATGGCCCACAGGGTAAATACCGCCAGCGTCTGATTGGCCCAGGCAAAGTAACGCCAGATCATATCGAAGCCGTTCTTGTCGCGCAGGCTATACAGCAGCAGTCCGATAGCCACCAGGAACATCGGTATGCAGATGTATAAACGGCGGCGCATGGTCTTTTGTTCCATGCCGAGGAAATCGGCCACGATAAGGCGTGCCGACCGGAAAGCGGTGTCGCCGCTGGTGATAGGAGCAGCAATCACACCGAGGATAGCAAGCACACCGCCCACAGTACCCAGCCAGTTTCTCGTGATGGCATCTACCACCACGGCAGCGTTGTTCTCGCCCATCCCGTTCTCGTGGAAGAAATAGGTAGCGGCAGCCGCCCAAATCAGTGCAACGATGCCTTCGGTAATCATGGCACCGTAAAAAACAGGGCGCCCGTGGCGTTCGCTCGTCATGCAGCGTGCCATCAACGGGCTCTGCGTAGCATGGAAGCCACTGATGGCGCCACAGGCTATGCTGACAAACATAATAGGGAAGATGGGCAACGCCGCGGCATTGGGATGCGTATTGTGCAATCCGTCCCAAAATTCGGGCAAGGCAGGATGATGGACATAGAGCATCACCAGGATGCCGACTGCCATAAACAACAGGGCTACGGCGAAAAGCGGATATACCTTGCCGATAATCTTATCGACCGGTAGCAGAGTGGCAAGCACATAGTAAGCAAAAACCACGATTATCCAAAAGGTAGCGTCCATGCTCGCGGGCGTCAGGTTGGCAAGCAGTCCGGCAGGACCCGCCACAAAGACGGAACCGACCAGTATCATCAGGATGACGGTGAAACCGCGCATCACCTGCTTGGTAGTCAGGCCGAGGTAGCGCCCGATGATTTCGGGAAGGCTCTCTCCACCGTGGCGCAAGGAAAGCATACCGGCAAGGTAGTCGTGCACAGCACCGGCAAAGATGCTGCCAAGCACAATCCACAGATAGGATGCCGTGCCGAACTTGGCACCCATAATAGCACCGAAGATAGGGCCCAGTCCGGCAATGTTGAGGAACTGTATCATGAATATCTTCCAGGTGGGCAGGGGGATGTAGTCTACACCGTCGGCTTTGGTAAGGGCGGGTGTCTTACGGTCGTCAGGACCGAAGACGCGTTCGATAAAACGTCCGTAGAGGAAATAGCCGACTATCAATGCCAACAGGCAAAGCGTAAATGTAATCATGGCGTGTTATTGCTTTAATGCATGCAAATGTAACAGTTTCTATGTAAACAGCATAAAATTATCACGTGTTTTGATTATCTTCGCCGCAAAATAGAACAATAAATGGGGATTTAGCTCCCAACAGATAATATGAAACGGATACTTCTTACCTTATTATATATAATCCTCCTCCTGCCCCTTGCCGCCCAAGCGCCCAAACAGGAAGTACGCGCCGCGTGGATTACCGCCGTATATGGCCTGGACTGGCCCCGCACCCGTGCCACCTCGCCCGAAGGCATCCGCCGGCAGAAAGCCGAACTCATCGAGATACTGGACAAACTGAAAGCTGCCAACTTCAACACCGTGCTGTTTCAGACGCGTACCCGCGGAGACGTGCTTTACCGCTCGGATATAGAACCGTTCAACTCCATCCTGACAGGGAAGACCGGCGGCAATCCCGGCTACGATCCACTTGCCTTTGCGGTAGAAGAATGCCACAAACGCGGCATGGAATGCCACGCATGGATGGTAACCATTCCATTGGGTAACCGTAAGCACGTTGCCGCCCTCGGCAAAGAATCGGTCACCAAGCGGAAGCCCGCCATCTGCGTGCCCTACAAACGGGAATATTTCCTCAACCCCGGCCATCCGCAAACCAAAGAATACCTGATGAGCCTCGTCCGTGAAGTGGTGGAACGCTATGATGTGGACGGCGTACACTTCGACTACCTGCGCTACCCCGAGCACGCCCTGCGCTTCCCCGACAGCTACGACTTCCGTAAATACGGCAAAGGACGCAGCCTCGCCCAATGGCGGCGGGATAACCTGACGGAAATCGTCCGCTATATATATAAAGGTGTAAAAGCCTTGAAGCCGTGGGTGAAGGTCAGCACCTGCCCCGTAGGCAAGTACCGCGATACCTCCCGCTACTCTTCCCGTGGATGGAATGCCTTCAACACCGTTTATCAGGATGTGCAAGGCTGGTTGGGCGAAGGCATACAAGACCAGATTTATCCCATGATGTACTTCCGCGGCAACGGTTTCTATCCCTTCGCCCTCGACTGGCAGGAGCAGAGCAACGGACGGCACATCGTCCCCGGACTGGGCATCTACTTCCTCGACCCGAGCGAAGGCAACTGGACGATGGACGAAGTGGAGCGACAGATAAACTTCATCCGCACCCGGGGACTGGCAGGCGAAGCGCATTACCGTGTGAAGTATCTGATGGACAATACGCAGGATCTCTATGACATCCTGGAAGAAAGCTATTACACCGCCCCTGCCCTGCAACCCGCCATGCCGTGGATAGACAGCATTGCCCCCACCGCTCCCCGCAACCTGAGTGTAGAGAAGCAGGCGGACGGCTATACCCTGCTGCGCTGGCAGCCCGCCACGGACAATGACAAACGGAATGCGCCGACTTACGTAGTTTACGGTTCGGACACCTACCCCGTAGACACATCCAACCCGGAGAATATACTGGCACAGCGTGTACAGGGCACGGAGTATATCTACGCTCCCATCCGCCCGTGGATGGCACGGAAGTACTTCGCCGTCACCGCCACAGACCGATGCGGCAACGAAAGTGAGGCTGCCTTTAGTGCCGAATAATATTTGCCAATATCTGAAACTCCCTTTACTTTGAACAAGAACATTCTTTGTTTAGAGCAAGAACACCCTTGCCTTTGATGCACAAGATGCCATCTTGTGTAGCATAAGATGCCATCTTGAGCAACATAAGATGCCATCTTGTGCAGCTTAAGATTAAGAGTTATGCTCAGAAGAAGCCCGGATATAGGCGCGATAAAGGCTTCTTTTGGTCACGGGCACTAAGGGAAGATAGCCCGACACAAGCCTGTTGCCCTCTACAACAAGAGGATCCATGGAATCTTGCGCGTGCTTCGTTTGCAGTTCTTCATTAGAGGGGTAGTACTCGATGCGGAAATGCCCGGTGCTTCCGGCTGCCAGGAAGCGGTCGCAGAACAAGCGGGCAACGACACCCATATTCATTCGCAGGTTAATCTCCACGCAAGGATGGACGGCGTATGCTGTGCCTTCGGAACTCCGGCAAACCATCATGTCCACACCCAGATAACCGGTATAGAAGCTGCCATATATTGCCGTCAACCGGTTTTGCAGATGTTCCCGTATACTGATTAAGGCAGACAAAGGAACGTATTCCGCCAATTTCGTCTCTATTGCATCAGAAGACAACAACTCATTACCCAGATAAGCACCTTTTGCATTGGTAGTAAACAGGGAATAACCGGCAAAACGCACCGCACCCTGCCCGTCGGAATAGAATTCCATGGCGAAATCCTTTACCTTATTATATATAGCAGAACCGATCAGATAGCCCTGCTCCTTCAAAACATGGCCGCACCAGTTGGCGGCAGATTCGGGGAAATGGCCATAACACCATAACAGCCCCTTGCCACTGCCCGACCAAGGGGCTTTGAATACGTAATCCCCCTCCTGCTCCACCTGCTTCTTGCATGCATTCAAATCTAATAAACAATCGCTCTTGCCACAACAAGCCTCCATGCCCGCAAACGTATCCAGTATCTCCATCGCCTTCTTGCGCGAAGAAAGTTCACGATAAATTTGTAGAGCAGACGGCGACGGCAGGCTGTGTTCGGCAATTCCTCCCTTCAGCATACGCTTGCGGAAAGAAGGGTTCCAGCCCCAGGGAATGACCTGCGCTTCAGCATAATCGGGCAGTTCCGGCTCCGTGACCAATTGCACCTGTAAAGGGAAAATCTGCTGCACGTGTTTCAAGAAATCGGCATTATAAGCCGAAGGTGCCAGCACCGCACTTCCGGGACGGGCATACCAAACGGGAAGCAACGCCAAATCCTGCGCCATGCTGCGGGCAGAAGCCGGAGCCATGTAATGTTCCTCATTATCAGCGAGTGCCAAGTCGGCGTCGGGATTAAAAGTATAAAGTTCCATCTGATTAACAATTCCATATTATTTGAGACTGCAAACTTACAGAGAAAAAGAACATCCTACAAATATATAAAAGTTAACTATCGGGGAGATAATCTGCTATGTCTACTTTGCAAATCAATAAAAAAGCAGTATATTTGCCCCCCGATAAACCGAACATACTAGCATGGAAGCATTTTACCGTACACACGCCTATCTCGTAGAGCACACCAATGCCCCCGTACGCCGCGACCTCATGGATGAGATTAACTGGAACGACCGCCTTATTGGCATTAAAGGAACAAGAGGTGTGGGAAAGACCACCTTCTTGCTGCAATATGCCAAGGAAAAGTTTGGTACCGACCGCTCCTGTCTTTTCATCAACATGAACAACTTCTACTTCTCCGGACATGGAATCGTAGAGTTTGCCGCCGAGTTCCAGCGTCGTGGAGGAAAGGTATTGCTGATAGACCAGGTATTCAAACATCCTGATTGGAGCAAAGAACTGCGCATGTGCTACGACCGCTTCCCTAATCTGAAAATCGTGTTCACCGGTTCGTCCGTGATGCGTCTGAAAGAGGAGAACCTGGAACTGCGCGACATCGTGAAAAGTTACAATCTCCGTGGTTTCTCCTTCCGTGAATACCTGAACCTGCAAACGGATATGAAATTCCGCGCCTACTCGCTGGAAGAGATTCTCAGCAACCACGAACAGATAGCCAAAGGCATCCTCTCCAAGGTACGCCCGCTGGACTATATGCAGGACTACATGCACCACGGCTTCTACCCCTTCTTCCTCGAAAAGCGCAACTTCTCGGAGAATCTGCTCAAGACAATGAACATGATGGTGGAGGTAGATATATTATTAATCAAACAAATCGAACTAAAGTATCTCTCGAAGATAAAAAAATTATTATATTTGCTGGCCGTGGACGGGCCGAAAGCTCCGAATGTCAGCCAACTGGCAAACGACATACAGACCTCCCGCGCCACCGTAATGAATTACATCAAATATCTGGCCGATGCGCGCCTTATTAATATGGTATATCCCAAGGGAGAAGAATTCCCCAAGAAACCGTCGAAGATAATGATGCACAATTCAAATCTGATGTATTCCATCTATCCCGTAAAGGTGGATGAACAGGATGTACTGGACACTTTCTTTGTGAACGCCATGTGGAAAGACCACAAGGTGAACAAGGGAGACAAGAACATCTCGTTTATGGTAGACGAAGTGATGCCTTTCAAGATATGTCCGGAAGGTATGAAGATAAAGAACAATCCGGGGGTGACCTATGCGCTGCATAAGGCCGAGATAGGCCGCGGCAATCAGATTCCCTTATGGTTGTTTGGCTTTTTGTATTAACAAAAGAGATAATTTTTAATTTAATAAATTCAATTTAGTTATGACTAAACAGAAGAAATTCATCACTTGTGATGGTAACCAGGCTGCAGCACATATCTCGTATATGTTCTCTGAAGTAGCGGCTATCTACCCCATCACTCCCTCTTCTACGATGGCTGAATACGTAGACGAATGGGCTGCTGCAGGTCGCAAGAACATCTTCGGCGAAACAGTATTGGTACAGGAAATGCAATCGGAAGGCGGCGCTGCCGGTGCCGTTCACGGTTCTTTGCAGGCCGGTGCGCTGACGACTACTTACACTGCTTCGCAGGGTCTGTTGCTGATGATTCCGAACATGTACAAGATTGCCGGTGAATTCCTGCCTTGTGTGTTCCATGTATCGGCCCGTACGTTGGCAAGCCACGCATTGTGTATCTTCGGTGACCACCAGGACGTGATGGCTACCCGCCAGACTGGTTTCGCTATGTTGGCCGAAGGTTCCGTGCAAGAGGTTATGGACTTGGCAAGTGTAGCCCATCTGGCTACCATCAAGAGCCGCGTTCCGTTCGTTAACTTCTTCGACGGCTTCCGTACTTCTCACGAAATACAGAAAATCGAGATGTTGGAGAACGAAGACCTCGCTCCGCTCATCGACCAGGAAGCTCTGGCCGAATTCCGTGCCCGCGCATTGAATCCGAGAAATCCGGTAGCTCGTGGTATGGCTGAAAATCCCGACCACTTCTTCCAACACCGCGAATCATGCAACAACTACTATGAAGCAGTTCCTGCTATCGTAGAAGAATATATGAACGAACTGTCCAAAATTACAGGCCGCAAATACGGTTTGTTCGATTACTACGGTGCCGAAGATGCAGAACGCGTGATTATCGCAATGGGTTCTGTAACGGAAGCTGCCCGCGAAGCTATCGACTACCTCGTAGCCAACGGTGAAAAAGTGGGTATGGTTGCCGTACACTTGTATCGTCCGTTCTCTGCCAAGCACTTCCTCGCTGCTGTACCTAAGACAGCTAAGAAGATTGCCGTACTTGACCGTACGAAGGAACCGGGCGCTAACGGCGAACCGATGTACCTCGACGTGAAAGACTGCTTCTACGGTGCAGCCGATGCTCCGGTTATCGTGGGCGGTCGCTACGGTTTGGGCTCCAAGGACACTACTCCTGCTCAAATCATCGCCGTATTCAAGAACCTGGCTATGCCGATGCCGAAGAACCACTTCACAATCGGTATCGTAGACGACGTTACCTTCACTTCACTTCCCCAGGAAGAAGAAATTGCATTGGGCGGCGCAGGTATGTTCGAAGCCAAGTTCTACGGTTTGGGTGCTGACGGTACGGTAGGTGCCAACAAGAACTCTGTAAAGATTATCGGTGACAATACCGACAAACACTGCCAGGCTTACTTCTCTTACGACTCCAAGAAGTCAGGTGGTTTCACTTGTTCTCACTTGCGTTTCGGTGATACCCCGATTCGTTCTACATATCTGGTAAATACGCCGAACTTTGTGGCTTGCCACGTTCAGGCTTACTTGCAGATGTACGACGTTACCCGCGGTCTGCGTAAGAATGGTTCATTCTTGCTGAACACCATCTGGGAAGGCGACGAACTGGCTAAGAACCTGCCTAACAAGGTAAAGAAATACTTCGCAAAGAATAATATCACCGTTTACTATATCAACGCAACTCAGATTGCACAGGAAATCGGTTTGGGCAATCGTACCAACACGATTCTGCAATCTGCATTCTTCCGCATCACAGGCGTAATTCCTGTTGAACTGGCTGTAGAACAGATGAAGAAATTCATTGTTAAGTCTTACGGCAAGAAGGGTGAAGATATCGTAAATAAGAACTACGCTGCCGTAGACCGTGGCGGTGAATACAAACAACTGACCGTTGATCCGGCTTGGGTTAACCTGGCTGACGATGCAAAGGTTGAAAACAACGATCCGGCATTCATCAACGAAGTAGTTCGTCCTATCAATGCACAAGACGGTGACTTGTTGCCGGTATCTGCATTCAAGGGTATTGAAGACGGTACTTGGGAACAAGGTACTTCTCAATACGAGAAACGTGGCGTAGCAGCTTTCGTTCCCGAATGGAATCCTGAAAACTGTATCCAGTGTAACAAGTGTGCTTACGTTTGTCCTCACGCTTCTATCCGTCCGTTCGTACTCGATGCTGAAGAGCAGAAGGGTGCTGACTTCGCTCAACTGAAAGCAGTGGGTAAAGCATTCGACGGCATGACATTCCGTATTCAGGTAGACGTTCTCGACTGTCTGGGTTGTGGCAACTGTGCCGACATCTGCCCGGGCAACCCGAAGAAGGGTGGCAAGGCATTGACTATGAAGCATCTTGAAAGTCAGCTTCCTGAAGCTGCCAACTGGACTTACTGTTCAGAAAACGTAAAGAGCAAACAACACTTGGTTGACATCAAGGCCAACGTGAAGAACTCTCAGTTCGCAACTCCGTTGTTCGAGTTCTCCGGCGCTTGCTCCGGTTGTGGTGAAACTCCGTATGTGAAGTTGATTACTCAGTTGTTCGGTGACCGCGAAATGGTTGCTAACGCTACGGGGTGTTCTTCTATCTATTCCGGTTCAGTTCCTTCTACTCCCTATACTAAGAACGAACAGGGTCACGGTCCTGCTTGGGCTAACTCATTGTTCGAGGACTTCTGCGAATTCGGTTTGGGTATGGAACTCGCCAACGAGAAGATGCGTGCACGTATCGTGAAGTTGTTCAACGAGATCCTGTCTAAAGACAACGCTCCTGACGAAGCTAAGGAAGTATTGAAAGCATGGATTGAAAACATGTACGATGCAGACAAGACGAAAGAACTTGCTCCGCAAATCGAAGCTATCATCGAACAAGGTGTAGCAGCTGGTTGCCCGACAAGCAAGGAACTGAAAGGCTTGACTCAATACCTGGTTAAACGCAGCCAGTGGATTATCGGTGGTGACGGCGCTTCTTACGATATCGGTTACGGTGGTCTCGACCATGTAATTGCCAGCGGTAAGGACGTTAACATTCTGGTACTCGACACGGAGGTTTACTCCAACACGGGCGGTCAGTCTTCCAAGGCTACTCCGGTAGGTGCAATCGCTAAGTTTGCTGCAGCCGGTAAGCGTGTACGCAAGAAAGACCTCGGTCTGATGGCTACTACTTACGGTTATGTATATGTTGCTCAAATCGCTATGGGTGCCGACCAGGCTCAGACTCTGAAAGCTATCCGCGAAGCAGAAGCATATCCCGGTCCGTCACTCATCATCGCTTACGCTCCGTGTATCAACCACGGTTTGAAGCAGGGTATGGGTAAGAGCCAGGCTGAAGAGGAAAAGGCTGTGAAGTGTGGTTACTGGCACTTGTGGCGTTACAACCCGGCTTTGGAAGCTGAAGGCAAGAACCCGTTCACGCTGGATAGCAAAGAACCGGATTGGAGCGGATTCCAAGACTTCCTGAAGGGTGAAGTTCGTTACGCTTCCGTAATGAAACAATATCCGCAAGAAGCTGACGAACTGTTCAAAGCAGCAGAAGAGAATGCTAAATGGCGTTACAACAGCTACAAGCGTCTGTCCAAAGAAAACTGGGGCGCTGAAGTTGCTGAATAATTCCAGGAATTTAAAATAGAGAATAAAGGCTGCTTCGGAAAACCGAATGCAGCCTTTATTTGTTAATAACCATAAAATTATAATATTATGATTGGACTTATTGTTTGGATTATCGGTGTAGTACTGGCAGTAAAAGCTGCAATTGAGATTATGAAATGGAATGTGGACGGAGTAAAGAAATTGCTCGTTGCCATCCTTGTCGTGTTCACCAGTTGGATAGGATTAATCTTCTACTATTTTTGGGGAAGAGACAATTTGGAGCAAATGCTGAAGTAAGCTTTATGCCTTCTGAGCAAGAGATGAAACAAGAAATAACATAAATCATTGCTTCATTTCTAATAAAAGTCTTTATCTTAGTCGCCGACTTAACAAGTTATGCAGATGAAGAGAAAGGCTAAAAGCAGAATAGTCATCGCATGGGTGTTACTCGTAACACTCATGCCGCTTTTTGTGGTAAAGGCTACCCACTTCCACGAAAATAGCAAGACGTCTGCCTGCCAGCCGATAAAAGGGCACACTCATAGCCCCGGCGACCAATGTCTCATCTGCCAATTTACCCTCTCCCCTTTTACCCAAGCCGAGTCTTTTCAAATTCATGTATTTGTTTCTGTCTTTGATTTCGAACCGGCCCAATATGCAGATAAGGTTTGCATCACGATGCTTTATCCTTATCATCTGCGTGCCCCTCCCACCCAATCATACATATTATAGCTCTCTATCGACAAATTTAGAATGATTGGAATCTATGCGTATCAGATATATTTTGAGTACGCTGGGAATTTGTATCACCTCAACAGTTTATTCACAGATTACTGACTCCGTCAGAAGTGTGTCTTTGTCCGAAGTGGTTGTGACGGAATCGTACCGCCACGCCCAGAACAAGAAGACTGCGCTTACGGTCGACGTGCTCCAGGAAGACTTCCTGAGCAAGCACTTCACCGGTAATCTAATACAAGCTATAGAGAATGTTCCCGGTGTACAGTCAATGGATATCGGTGCAGGGTTTTCCAAACCTATGATAAGAGGATTGGGATTCAACCGCATCGCCGTATCCGAGAATGGAATTAAACAAGAGGGTCAGCAATGGGGTGCCGACCATGGATTGGAAATCGATGCCTTCAATGTAGAAGGAGTACAAATACTGAAAGGGCCGTCTTCGTTGCTTTATGGCAGCGATGCCATGGGAGGTGTCATTGAGATACTTCCGACTTCGATGCCGACGGAAGACCAGGTATTTGGGGAGGCTTCCTTTCTATACAAGTCCGTGAACGATGGCTTCGGCGGTTCGCTGATGTTGGGCCTGAAAAAAGGCCCGTGGTTGCTACGGGGACGATTTTCGGAACAGCATTTCGGTGACTATCGCGTACCCACAGATACCGTTGTCTACCTGACTCAGCTAATGCCTGTATATGGAAGGCGGCTGAAGAATACCGCCGGTTATGAGCGTAATGCCAACTTCTTTGCATCCTACGATGCCAGGAAGCGATACCGTTCGGACTATTCTGTCAGCAATGCCTACCAGAAGATGGGATTCTTTCCGGGAGCACATGGCATTCCGGATATTTCCCGTCTGCAAGACGATGGCAATAGCCGAAACATAGACCTGCCCAACAGTTGGGTGAATCACTTCAAAGCAAGTACACACCAGCAGTATGCATGGGATGGGCTGATCCTTTCCGGTGACTTGGGCTACCAGTATAACCACCGGGAGGAATGGAGTTCGTTCCATACCCACTACGGCACGCAACCTGTGCCGGAGAAAGATCCGGATAAGGAGCTGGCCTTCATGCTGCACACGCTCAGTACTTCGCTGAAACTGCGCATCGTTCGCTCTTCTTCATGGGAGCACACACTGGGTTGGGATATGCAGGGGCAGAAAAATACCATTGCGGGATATTCGTTCTTGCTGCCCGAATACAAGCGGTTTACTACCGGCGGTTTCTGGCTCTCAACCTGGCACCCCAGCAACCGGCTTTCCATCAGTGGAGGGGTGCGATACGACTACGGGAAGATAGACATTACGCCTTATCAAGACCCGTATCTGGAGGAATATCTTCGGGAGCAGGGCTATCCGGATGACAAAATAGCCGAAAACGAATGGCGCAGTTATCCGGTAAACCGAAGTTTCGGAGATTATTCCTGTTCTATCGGTGTAGTGTGGAATCCTTCGCCGACGCATCTGTTGAAGGTGAATGTTGGCCGTAGCTTCCGCTTGCCAGGAGCTAATGAGTTAGCTTCCAACGGGGTGCATCATGGTACGTTCCGTCACGAACAAGGGGATGCCTCCCTGAATTCGGAGCACGGATGGCAGTTGGATGCTTCTTATGAGCTGACTTACAAGGGTGTGCATTTCTCATTGTCACCTTTTGCCAGTTGGTTCGATAATTACATCTACCTTCAACCTACGGGTGAATGGTCTGTGCTGCCCCACGCCGGGCAGGTCTACCGTTACACCGGTGCAAGGGCTGTCTTCCTGGGAGGTGAAACCAGTGTAAGCATCGACATCCTCCGCAGCCTGAACTACCGGTTCAGCGGTGAATACGTCTATACTTACAATCGCGACGACCATACGGCACTCAGCTTTTCGCCGCCTGCCTCCCTGCGCAATACATTGACATGGCATCGGAAGAAGTATGAGCTGTATATAGAACACCAAGGTATCGCTTCGCAAAACCGTATAGCCCGGAATGAAGACCGCACGCCCGGAGCCAATCTGCTGCATCTGGGTAGCAGCCTTCGCCTGCCGATAGCCGGAACGGAAGTAGAGTTCTCCCTCACTGCCCGTAACATATTGAATACGAAATATTACAATCACCTAAGTTTCTATAGAAAGGTAGAAATCCCGGAACCGGGACGTAACCTTCAATTATTTATTAAAATACCACTTAAACGATTACTAAAATGAAAACAAGAATTTTGATCCCTGCATTGTGTTTATTAACCAGCATATTTTCTTTCTCTTCTTGCGACGACGACAAAGGAGATGTAACTCCCCCGACAATCAACCTGATAGAGCCCGAAGAAGGAGACGAACTCCTGATAGGTAGCGAGAACGGCGTGCATCTTGAAATGGACTTGTCCGACGATGTAGAGTTGCAGTCTTACAGAATCAATGTACACAGCAATTTCGACAATCACGGGCATACGCCGAGTACCAGAGCAGAGGAAACAACCGTAGCCTTCGCATTCGACAAAGTGTATGACGATGCTGCCGGCAAGAAAAATCATCATGTGCACAACCACGACATTAAGATTCCCGCCAATGCCACACCGGGAAACTATCATTTAATGATCTATTGCACAGATGCTGCCAAGAACGAGACTTATATTGCCCGCAACATAAAGTTGAGTACAACGGCAGAAGAAGACCATGACGAAGACTAAAAACTGCATCCCTTGAAAACAATTATTGCCGGGCCCCAACGCCCGGCAATGATTATTTTTATGCATTTCTCTTCAAGAAGTCTGTCGGACTCTCACCAAACTGCTCCTTATAGCATTTCGTAAAATACGAAGGGGATGAAAAGCCTACATCATAGGCTATTTCAGATACAGTCATTTCGGAAGAGGCAAGCAGGGAGGCAGCTCGTTTCAGCCTCATCTGGCGAAGCAATTCATTGGGGGAATAGTTAGTGAGCGACTTCAATTTACGATAAAGCTGCACACGGCTCATGCCCATATCACGCCCCAAGTCCTCGACATTCAAGTCGGGATCTTTCATCTTTTCTTCGACAAGAGATTTGAAGCGAGAGACAAAATTTTTGTCGAGGTCGCTGATAGACTCTTTCTCAATCGTCTGGTTATCCCCGAAGAATTGTTTCAACTGGCGACGGTTTGTGAGAAGGTTACGGACACGGGACAGGAGCAGTTGCGAATTGAAAGGTTTGGAAATATAAGAATCTGCCCCACCGTCATAGCCTTGAATACGCTGTTCATCGAGCGAACAAGCCGTAAGCAGAATCACCGGGATATGGCTGGTCTGCAACTCACTCTTCAAACGACGGCAACACTCCACTCCATCCATACCTGGCATCATGACGTCGGAGATAATTACATCGGGAACATACTTCATGGCAAGACGGATGCCCGCCGCACCGTCTGCTGCATCCAGCACGCGATAGTCTTTCGAGAGCAGTGACTTCACATAATTGCGGATGTCGGCATTGTCGTCAATAACGAGTATAGTGGGACAATCAGCTTCTACTACCTCCTCCTCCGTGGAGATTTCAGCATCGATCAAAGTGGAAGAAACCTCTTTCTCTTCGACAGGTAGCGTTACCACTGTGGGGTGATATAGCGAGATATCCTGTTTGGGGAAGGTTACGGTGAAAATCGTACCTTTCTCATCGCTATGCGCAGTGATGTTTCCACCGTGCATCTCAACAAAAGCACGCACCAAAGCAAGACCGATGCCCGTACCTGCCTGATGACCGTCGACTTGATAGAAACGTTCGAAGATAGCCTCCACATCGGTCGATGAAATATAACTGCCGGAGTTGAATACCTCCAGGCGGAAGTTCTGCTCTGCCGTTTCCAGACGTATGATTATTTTTCCATTCTCCGGTGTGTACTTTACAGCATTAGAAAAGAGGTTGAAGTAGATGCGCTCCATCTTTTCTGCATCCGCCATCATTCGGAAATCTGCATCGGGAGTAGCCTCGAAGCTAAAAGAGATATGCTTTTTCAACAGAGCCATGCGGAAAGAGTCGTTCCACCCACGGAAGCTGTCGAGCAGATCGAAAGGCTCAAGGCGAAGCTCCATACGCCCATTCTCTACTTTGCGGAAATCAAGAATCTGATTAACCAAACGAAGGAGAATATGCGCATTCTTTTTCATCAATTCCAGTAGTTGATGGGATTGCGCACTGATAGAGCCATCTGCAAGAAGCTGCTCTATGGGGTCGGCAATCAAAGTCAACGGAGTACGGAAGTCATGGGAAATATTAGTGAAGAAAACAAGTTTGGCATGGGTTGCCGCTTCCAGTTCACGGGAAAGTTGTTCTAATTGCGACTTTTGCTGTTCCAACAGTTCCGTTTGATGTATCAACTGCGTTTTCTGCTCTTCCAACTTCTTCTTTTGCAGGGAAAGTTCACGGTTCAAACGGTTCTTTGCACGCAAGGAAAGATATACGGCCACTAGCAAACCTATCACCAGCAAGAGAACCACCAGGCTGACCGATAAGATGCCTTGCTGCGTGGCGTAACGTGCCAGGTATTGATTGATCTTCCCGTTCAATGTTTCTATTTTCTCGTCAAGGGTGCTAATATGGGCTGTCTGCATCTTCATGATGAGTGCATTGTCACGGTCAACGACAGAAGTGTTCAGAAGAGTTTCGCGAGGGAAGTCACGGTTATTGAGAATATCCATAGCAATCTGCATCACACGGTCGCCCCCTGTAGGATAAATGAAAGTTGCATCCAGCTCACCTGCAAGCACTTGCTCCACTCCATAGCCTTCACCGGGCAGGGCATCGATGCCGATGAAGCGCATCTCTTTCTCCCTATGCTTGCGGGCGGCAGCGGCATAGGCACCGGCTGCCATGCGGTCGTTTTGGGCATAGACAATGTCTATCTGTGGAAAAAGATTGAGCAGTGTATCCATCTTTCCCTCTGCCTGGGAGCGCAGCCAGGCACCATCTTCTTTTGCCAGCAGACGGATATCGGGATAGTCGGATATGACGCTCATAAAACCTTGATGCCTATCCATAGCAGGTGTGGAGCCCGCCAAACCTGCTATTTCTACTACCGCCCCCTTGCCGTGAAGTACATTGGCAACATATTTGCCGATGGCTTTGCCTATTTCGTAATTATCAGCGCCTACATAAGCGGTATATTTATCAGAAAGGATTCTACGGTCTACCACAATCACCGGAATTCCCTGCTTGTACGCTTCCTCTACAGCCGGAGTTATCGGTGCAGCTTCATTAGGGGCTACAATCAGCAGGTCTACACCTTCTTTGATGAAACGGCGGATGTCTTTTTCTTGCTGTACGTTGTCATCTTTGACTGTACATATCTCCACCTCTACCCCATCATAGAAAAGGGCTTCGCGCAGCATTTCATTATTCATCTGATGCCGCCACTCATCGTCGCTACACTGAGAAATGCCAATGCGGAAATGAGTTTCACGGTGGGAGCAAGAGCTGGCTACCCCACAAAACATGAACAAAAGAAATAAAATACGAAGGCTATGTAGTCTCATCTTGTTCCTATTAATTTAAAGCAGTCAGCTCGACAACATGACTTTGAGTGGCAGTCAAGCCAAGAACATCCAAACCGACTTTCATCAGATAATCGCCGGAATAAACTTTGCCATCAGCACTTAACTTGGATTTTGCAGAAGGCATCAGATTGATTTCCTCTACCTTATATTGCTTGTTCGGGTCTAATCCCTGCAGTTTCACCGGCAGCAGTTTTTCCTCGAAACGGGGATAGATATCATAAGCAAACAATACTGCTTTATCCATATCTTTACTTACATAATTCAGTGCCATGTGATTCGTTTCATACGGCGAAACCAGGCGATACTGGTCACCGTCCATTACGGCTTTTTGCAACCGCTTCCAGTTGGCAACGGCCGTCTGGCAGTAAGTAAGTTCATCGGCACTCAGTTCTTTCAAGCCGAGGTCGAAACCAAGCTTACACATAGAAGCTACATCGGTGCGGAACTTCACTGAAGCAGCCTTGTTCCAACTCGTTACGTGCGCGCACATCGCCTTTGCCGGGAAGAACTGGGAGAAGCCCCACTGAATAAAGATGCGCTCTACGGGATCGGTATTATCACTACACCAAAACTCCGTGAAATACTTCAGCGCCTCATAGTCGCAACGGGCACCACCACCGGAACAAAGCATCATCGGTACATTGGGATAGTTCTCCTTTACACGCTTCATCACATTATATACGCCACGCACATGATCGATGTACAGGCGTCCTTGCTTGTCCTTCTGATAGGGAGAATAAATATTAGTAATAGGGCTGTTACAATCCCATTTAAAGAAAGCTACTTCAGGATTTTCCTTCATAATATTTTCTACAACACCGTAGACGTAGTCCTGCACTTTGGGGTTGCTGAGATCCAGTACCAGTTGGTTGCGATAATAATAGGTATCACGGTTAGGCAATTCAATGGCCCAGTCAGGATGTTTTTCATACAGCTCGCTCTTAGGGTTCACCATTTCCGGCTCAATCCAAATGCCGAACTTCACACCGGCTTCGTTGGCGGCATCGACCAATGCAGGAATACCTCCGGGCAACTTATCGTGAGTTACCTCCCAGTCGCCGAGGCCGGCATGATCGTCCTTACGCGGATATTTATTACCAAACCAACCGTCATCCAGCAGAAACATATCTACTCCCAAATGCTTGGCTTCCTTCATCAGTTCGGCAAGTATCTCCTGATTGAAATTGAAACCGGTATTCTCCCAGTTATTCAACAAAGTCAAGCGGCTGCCTTTACCGTCTTTCAGACCATGATTTCGTGCCCATTCCTGGAGGTTACGGCTACCTTGCGAAGCACCGTTGGAACTCAAAGTGAATATGAATTCAGGAGTCGTGAACACTTCATTGGGTTTCAGTTCATATATAGAAGCATAGGGGTTGATAGCAGGAATCACACGGAGGTTGCCCACATTATCCACCTCAAAAGTGAAACGGAAGTTGCCGGTCCAGCCTAAAGTACCCATCAACACGTCCCCCTGATGTTCGCTCACCGGCTGGCCCAATCCTACTTCAAAGAAAGGATGCGTATGCATGGCAGCACGGCTGCCCAACTTGGTGTCAATCACCTTCTTGCCAAACTGCAACTGCTGACTGCTCATTTGCGCTTCTTTGGCCCAATCGCTGCTGAACTCGGTCAGATAATAACTGGAATTATTGAAATAGAGCATCGTAGAAGCATAGGTAGAAAGAACAATCGGCTTCTTCTCCTGATGCTTTATCTCGCTCCAGGTCTTAATTACATTTTCTTTCGGATATGCCACGTAATGCAGAGTTACATCCACCGGATACTTGTCATCGCGCAGATTAATCGTTGTTTCCATACCGCCCTCAACGGCTTTGGCTGACGAAGATACATAATACAGAATCGTAGAAGGATTGCCATCATTGTGAGTGATACCGACAGCAGGTTCAAAGTACTCTTCATTGCCCGAACCGCTATATACTTCCCATCCTCGTTTGGTTACACTACCATCCGATCCGGCATGTATGCTCCAGTCCAAGTTCTGCAAGTCTTGTTCGTGCAATAGCTTTTCACCCAAATAAGTTTGATACAAGCGACCGTTTTCACCTACTTGCAGTACCAAGTCTGCGTTGTCTGTAGAAATGCGGATTATTTTGTTATCCGCTGCACTGGCATACGTGAGGGATGCCAATGCGAAGAGAGTTACGAGTAATTTCTTCATAGTATGAATGTATTTTGATTACAAAAATAGTATAATATTCTTAGAAACATTTTCTTTTTTAAGAAAAGACAGCATTCCTATTGCTCTTCCAAGCACTTCCGCTATATTTGTGAACTAATGTCTACAAGCATTAGGCTGGACGACACGTAAAAACTACTTATATAATGAGAAAATTATTCTATTTCATCCTCGCAGCATGTACCTTGCATGCATGTTCTTCAGATTCAGACCCGGATAACGGGGGCTCCGCCTCTTCCGATTTCTATGAACTTAATACCATTCCGGATAAGGAAGTAGCATTCAAAGCCTATCCGATAAATGCAAAGCAAATACTTGGTGCAGGCTATGATGTTGCAGCCGACTACCTGAGCCCCGAAGCCATAAAAGCACCCGTAATCGACTTGGATAAAATAGACAATAGTGATGACGCTGACATCACCCGCATCCGGGCACTCGCTTCCAGTCCCAAGGACTATGCCGGAGCAGATGCAACAGCTTTTCTTGCAGACATAACCCAAAGTATGAAGTTAGATGGTATAAACGCCAAGAATCCTTTGTTTACCGGCACAATTATGAAGCATAAGGAATTCCAGTCCGATTATGACCATTCAACCCAATTCTCATTCGCTTCCAGTGAGCAAATATTCACGGTAGAGCGCTGGTATTTCACTCCTTTTTATATTTCAGAGAGAGACCGTAAATACAGTTTTCTCACCCAAGAGTTTGAAGATGATGTAAAAAGCCTTGCTGCCGGAGACATCATAAAGAAATACGGTACACATCTCCTGATGGATGTCGGCATAGGAGCACGATACAGAGGACTGTACCGAACCTCGGTACCTACTGCAACCTCAGCTTCCGAAGTTGGAAGAATTACCTATCTCACCGCTTTGAAAAAGATTGGCGAACAAGGCCTTTTCACCGGTAGCGGTGCGGGCGGATGGGAAGATGAAATTGCTCAAAGCGTGGGCGGACAACTGGTTATCGAATTCTTTGGAGGAGATACTTCCCTATTATCATCCCATCCGTCAGCCGGTGAAGTGGATGCTTGGTGGAGTTCTTTCAATGATGAGAATTACACCCTGACTGAAATCATCCGGAATGCCCTTCCCATCTATGAGATGATAAAGGATGCAGCAAAGAAAGAGCAAGTGAAAAATGCCGTAAATGAGTATGTCGCCAACCAGAAGATAACAGCTGTCTCTACTCTCCCATTGCTTCAGGCATGGAGCGGGAAGACCCATACATATCATACATCTTACCCGGATTGTGCCGCAAGTTCCAGCCATAGATATGAAGGAGCCGTTTGTTCCATCTACGGACAACAAAGAAAGAACACCGTACCTTTATATTTATACAGCAACAAGCAGAAACAGCGTCTATCTACAGAAGCATTGCAGGAAGACGCCGATTGGGTATTGGAAAAAGAGTTGGGATATGTATACACTTCTCCGGCAGAAGGAGCCATCCCCCTATATGAAGCAGAAAACAAGAACGATTATTGTTACACTACCGAGGACAAACAAACATACGGCACAGAAGGAAGCTGGAAGAAAGTGGGAATTGCATGCTATGTGCTACCTCTATAATAAACGAATATAATGAGAAAGTAAACATCATGAAGAGAAATTTGTTAATCATAATAGCATTGCTGATTTCAGGAATGGCATCAGCACAAAACGGAGGGAACGTAGATATGAATGCCCCAAAGGCCACCAGCACCAATAATGAGCAACTGTACACTTACAGAAGCCAATTCAGTGTAAGCGAAACAATATCCAGGATAGAACAGATTCTCAAAACAATGGAGATTCCGGTATTTGCCAAGTTCGATCACGGCAAGAATGCCGAAGAAGCAGGATTGGAACTTCGCCCTAACCAAGTCATTGTATTCGGTTCGCCCAAAGTAGGCACAGCTTTGATGCAGGAGAATCCAAGCATTTCAATCGAACTGCCTCTGAAGATTTCGGTATGGGAGGATAAGGATGGCAGTGTATGGGCTTCTTTCCCGCAAATGAAACGAATGGCCGCCAACTATGGCATGGAGAGCAACCCGGTGATAGGCAAGATGCAAGAGCTTTTGGAGAAAATCGTCATAAAAGCTGCCAGCCAATATTAAAAGCGAATAATAACTTTAGGCAAGAATTATGCGGATTACGCGGAGAAGAAAATAGTATTCCTCCGTGTAATCCGCTTAACCATTTATTTCAGCCTGTCCTTCAAGCCTTCCGGTAATTCAGGCATAGCCCCACTCTGTGTACATACATAAGCAGAAACTTCTACGGCAAGTTTATGCGCTTCCGGCACCTGCTTCCCGCTAAGGATGGCGGCAGTGAAAGCTGCAGTGAAAGAATCGCCTGCCCCCACCGTATCGGCAACGGGCACCTTCGGAGTTTCCTGAAAGGAGACTACTCCCGGCGTAAAGACATAACTGCCATTCGTTCCGCACGTCAGGATCAACATCTTCAGGTTATACTTGGCAAGGAGAATCCAACACTTGTCTTGCAGGTCAATGCCCGGATAGCCAAAGATGCGGCTGATAGTAACAAGCTCTTCATCGTTTATCTTAAGAATATTGCAACGATGCATCGAATCGCAGAGAATCTCTTGTGTATAGAATCCCTGACGGAGGTTGATGTCGAAAATCTTCAGTTCGTCCCCCGTATCGGGCATTGTATCGAGAAAACGGTTGATAGTGACGCGGCTCACCTCATTACGCTGTGCCAGCGAACCGAAGCATACGGCACGGGTATTCAGTGCCAGGCGTTTCAGTTCGTCCGTGAAAGGAATGTTATCCCAAGCAACCCCTTCCTTTATTTCATAGCAGGGCACGCCTACGGCATCGAGCGTCACCTGCACCGTTCCCGTAGGATAAGGCACGCGCTCTATCTGCGTGCGCAACCCTTTCTGTGCAAACACGTCCATTATTTCGTCTCCATCGGCATCGGTACCTACGGCACTGACCACGCGACTGTCGAAACCAAACTGTGATACGTGGTAGGCAAAGTTTGCCGGAGCACCACCTATTTTCTTTCCTTCGGGCAACACATCCCAAAGTGCTTCGCCCATACCTACGATAATTTGATTCATGGTAATTATATTTTAATAGATTCTATTATTTTGCATTATCTTCCGGAGGATGATTACCTCGGTCGTAACTTGAGGTAGTCTCAGTCGTATACTTAGATACCCTCTGTCGTATACTTAGGGTACCTCTGTCGTATAGTGAGGTACCCCCCTCTCAGAGTATACTGTAGGGCCACTTCAGCCGGAGTCAGCGTTTGATCTTTGTCATATAAAAAAATAAGTACAGTACGCCAATCGTCATCACTGCTACGGCACCGCTTTGTCCGCCGGTGGCATCACTTGCCAATCCCATCGCGAGCGGGAAAACCGTTCCACCGAAGAGTCCCATAATCATCAGCCCACTGACCTCATTCTGCTTCTGCGGCATCGCCAGCAATGCCTGCGAGAAGATAACAGGGAAGATATTCGAATTTCCAAAACCGATAAGGGCGATGCAGACATAAATCATCGTCTTGTCCTGGAAGATGAACAACCCCACCATAGCCACCAGCATACACAACACGCTGATGCCGAAGAAGGTTCGCGCAGCTATCTTCTGCAAAATGAACGCTCCCAAGAAACAACCCGCCGTACGGAAGATAAAGTAAAGGCTGGTAGCAAAACCGGCATCGGACAAAGTCATCCCCAACCGTTCCATCAGAATCTTAGGAGCAGTAGTATTGGTACCTACGTCGATGCCGACATGGCACATGATGCCCAAGAAGCAAAGCAGGATAAACGGTTTACCCAACAAGGCAAGGCATTCGCCAAAGGTAGAGGGACGCCCTTCTTCCTTTTCTTCCCTGATGGACGTACCGCTCAACCAAAGGATGGCGACAACCGCCACCAACATATAAATAGGAAACAATATGCGCCAGCCCATGCCCAGCGAAGGAATGGCCTGCGTAGCACCCCACATGGCAATGTAAGGTGCCAGGAACGAAGCTATCGCTTTGACAAACTGTCCGAAGGTGAGCGAGCTTGCCAACCGTTCACCGCTCACGATGTTGGACAGCAGCGGATTGAGCGATGTCTGCATCAGTGCATTGCCGATGCCCAGCAGCGAGAATGAAATCAGCATCAGCGCATATCCGTCACCGAAAACCGGAAGAAGCAGGGACGCAAAAGTAACGACCAGGCTAAGGAGTACCGTCTTCTTGCGCCCGATGCGGTTCATCAGCATCCCCGTAGGTACGGAGAAGATGAGGAACCAGAAGAATACGAGCGAAGGAAAGATGTTCGCCTGCGAGTCGGTCAAGCCTAAATCGGCCTTTACATAGTTGGAGGCAATGCCTACAAGGTCTACAAAGCCCATGGCGAAGAAACAAAGCATCACCGGAAGGAGCTTGGCAAGAGAAGCGGAAGAGGTCTTAGAATTTTGCATACTATATCATTAATATTAGATTATTCGTTGAAGACTAACTTATATACGGTGAAAGACGACACACTGTAAGTTCCACCTTTAGCATAAAAACTGATGCGGTTGTATGGCTCCGACGGGAATACCAAGTTCGTCATACACCATCTGCCGTCGTCACCAAAGACTTCGATACTCGATTTATCGACAAATAAGCGGAGCGTTAACTCATCTTTTGCTTCGAACGGCGCTGCCGTTACGGCAGGGAAATCCTTGTTGAAAGTGGTCAGTCCACTCTTTGTACGATCCATCTTAAAAGTACGGGTAGAAAGATCATAAGTAAAGTCCACTTCTTCTCCCGCAGCATTATACAACTGGAAGCCGACCTCCTGCGCATTTCTGTTTTTAATGGTCATCTCTATCTCATAAGTTCCTGTGTTATCTTTCAGTAATTGCTGCAAGTTATAGGTACGGTCTACCTTGAAAGCATGCTTTTTCACAGCCTTTCCACGCATTTTCAACAATTCGGGCGAGGGCGTACATTTCAGATAAGTTTCACCATCAGCCGTATACAGGCTCAAGTCGCGCGGAACTGAATTGGCACTGCGATACTGCTTCGTAGGAACATCATTGGCATATTGCCAGTTGCTCATCCATGCCAAGGCAATGGAACGTCCGGCAGGGGCATTACTCCAAGTAACAGTAGCATAATGGTCTTTACCGAAATCCATCCATTTAGTTGCAGCCGGAGACTCATTTACAAACTTCTTTCCGTCGAATGTTCCGACAAAGTACTGTGTGGCCGAACCACCGAAAGGGCCGCCGGGGTTTATATTGCATACCAATACCCATTTCTTTAGTTCCGTACCTTCTACGGGGAGTTCAAACAAATCGGGACATTCCCAGACACCGTCGTGCACACCCTGTCCTTGACCGAAAGAGCTTTCCATCGTCCATTCTTTTAAATCGGACGAAGAGTATATCTGCATCTCCTGACCGGCAGCAAGGATAAGCACCCACTTTTTAGTACCTTCGTGCCAAAATACTTTCGGATCACGGAAATCGCGAAGCGTAGAAGTAATGATCGGATTGAGCGGATATTTCTTGAAAGTATGCCCATTGTCAAGACTGTAGGCCATGCTTTGCGACTGGCGTTCACCGGCCGAGGTATAGAAAGCAACAATAGCACCGGCACCAAAACCGGCAGTATTATCCTTGTCAACCACACAAGAGCCGCTGAAGATAGTACCCAAACCGTCCGGCGCAATAGCAACCGGCAGATGCTCCCACTTCAACAAGTCCTTGCTGGCGGCATGCCCCCAATGCATATTTCCCCACATCGAGCCGTAAGGATTATACTGATAAAACAGATGGTATTCCCCATCCTTATATACCATTCCGTTCGGATCGTTCATCCAGCCGTATGCAGGGGTAAAATGGTAAAGCGGACGGAATTCCTCACGGTTAGCCGTATCAAATGTATCCGAAAGCTTCATCGTTTGCCAGCATATTGCCGAGTCATCGACCAACTGAATATTAAAAGCAACGCCTTTTTCCTGATAGGCAGACAGTTCCAAAGGTACATAATAGTCAATGCTATCCACAGCCAGGCGGACATTAATAGTTTTCACTACGTCATTATCGACAATCATATACAAACGGGCCTCATGTGCCTTTTCTTGTATAGGCAATAACAGATATTTCTGATTTTCTTCAGAGCGGACAATTGTCTGCCGATCTCCCAGATGCTTAATATTTAAATGTGTATCAGCGTTCTGAGCAGACATCATCGAAGAGCAAATACTCAAAAGCATAACAGATAGAAATTTAAACATCATACATCCATTCACTGAATAACTCATGTTTTTTAGGTATTAAGATTTTTAAATTGATTATATATTCACAACGTTGCAAAGATACGTCGTTAGAGTATCAGAGCCTATCTCTTTCGTTTCAAACTATACTACAAATGTTACACAGACATTAAAAAGGCTATATATCACAGATAATTCATTTTATAAATTGAATACAGTCCAAGCCAAACATATATCTTTCTCCTATAGATTTTGGATTCGTGCCCGATAGAGACACTCTCAAAGTTATAGTTCCATTATCTGGAACAAAAGAGCCTAAACGTATAGGTTCGGAAAGAGTAACCTTTGTACTATATCCATCAAATTTAGTATGAGTATCTTTTCCGTTTACAGAAAAGGTTATTTGCCCATAATCAGCAGCTTTTGTTGCATAAACGACTATCGGATAAGTCTGATTTTCCAGTTGATTAAATTCAAATTCTACATAGTCTCCTGTTTTACCGCCAAGACACAATAACTGAGTTCCTCCACTCCATTGCCCATCCACAAAAGCAATCATACTCTGTTTGTCAAAACGAATAGACGGTGAAGCCGTCACAGGCATCTTATCCTCAAACTCAATACTATTCTCTCTATAGTATTTTGATAAATCCACAGGAATAGGTAATAGTTCTCTCCGAGCTTCGTCTGGTCCCGAAGTACCCATTGCCTCCGCATCTATATCTCCATACCAATATACAGTAGTAGCATAATCAACAGTGCCTTTTATCCAACTCAGTAATTCAATATCAAAACGTAAAAGAGAAGAGAATGGTATACCATCCAAATTCCGAGTACGAAAAAACGTATTATAGCCATGAGAGCTTTGTTGATCGGCACGCGGTGCTCCCCCAAAAGGAGTTTGAAAAACCACAACCGGAGCCCATGAACTATTATAGTAATCTTCTGTTCCGGTACCAAAATGGGATGGAAAAGTATCCTCATCTACCCATATCTTCTCATCTCCTTCTCCATACCAGGCACGTGAATGATTATATAAAGTCAAGACATCTCCTTTATAAACACCACGTCCTTCCAATGTAGCAAAATTCCATTCACTGCAATTTTTGTCATCATCAGGATGGTCATATACGGGAAGTTGTGTTTGCTGTTTCCAGGAAGCATGGAAATACAAAGAACGATCTCCCCACTGCAAAGGTGCCGTTGCAACCTCCATTTCAAGGTTTACCGAATACTCAGAAGCATTTTGTATTAATAAACGAGCTTTTTTTTGGTAAGGCATAAGCCACCGACTGACAACCTTCCCATGCCCGTCAGCCGACAAGAACCAACTTTCAACTGCCGGCGCTCCCATACCTCCGCCCGAATAATCGGAAAGAGGAACCCAAACTGTGGATACTCCATCAAAAGAAGCTTTGAATATCAGGTTACGCATCAGTTGTGCATAAATAGCAGGATCAGCCTCATTAATTCGGAAACTCACTTCATAAACAGCATTCTCCCCTTGTGGTAAGTCAAGATACAGTGAATCATCAGCCTGCAAAAGTTGTTGCTGCTTACTTTTCTGTAAACCGGCCCGGACAGATGGATGCAGCAATAAGCTATCGACTTCAGTAATCTTATATTTGGCTCGTTCCACCGATTTTTCCGAGAATGTTTCTACAGATGTACCTTCCGGATACTTCCTATAATTAATATGATAATATTTAGGAGTAGCTGTAATGCCGACTTCATCTTCAAAAGTTATTTTACAACCTTTCAAAAAAGGAATTGGCAGAAAAAGAGTACTCCCTCCTTTTCCATCTGCAGTATAACTTGTATGCGGCTGCAACAACCCTCGACCCAACTCCGGTATCCCAAACTTCACCAAGTCATAACTCGGAATTATCCAACCTGGAACATCAGAACCGTCAAAATAGAATCTCCACGTACCTCGTTTATCAACCGTAGTGATCCAAATGCGAGTAATTGCTCCTGGTCCTTGTTCATCAAACATCACCCGTTCCAGTCGTCCGCCAACCGTATCTACCCGAACAATACCAAAGCCATCGTTATTGGCAAACCATCCACATGAATCAGGAGCAATAGATGAACGATCATAACTACTGACTTGTAAACATCGATATGGGATTATCGGGTAACACGCAGCCTCTTCTACTGATATCATCTCATCTAAAAGACCTTCTAAAGTTACTTGCATCTTTTCTTTTGTACAAGAAGCAAGAAACACGGACAATAATAATAATGGTATAGACAACTTACTTTTCATTTCCATATAGATTTGAGCATCCAAGCATTCAATGTCATTTTAGTACCCTTTCGTTGTGCAAAAACCTCAATGCCAGTCTGGGATTCACCCGGATAGGTCAATAGGGTAAAAACTTCTTTTCCGTCATTTGCGAAAATCTCTACACTCGACTTATCCACAAAGATATGCAAACGAATCTTATTATCTATCGGTTCGACCCGGGTATATGCCATACGACTGAATTTAGGAATAGAGACGGCGGCACAATGAGTACGATCAATAACCAAGTTATGTGAGTCTGTATCGTAGCTGACTACAACCTTACGTCCATCTCCTACACATAAATTAAAGCCAAAGACATTAGAAACATCCGTAGAGAAAGAAGCATCGAGCTCATATACATTCTCTCCGGGAGCGAATCCCGGAATATTTTGTACTCCGGGTGATAAAAAACGGTTTACTGCAATCGGCTGATAACGGAGCGTTTTCAACTGTTCAACGGGTTGTTGGATTAACCGGAGTCCTTCTTTGTATGTTTTCAGTTCTAAGGTACGGGGGACAGACCAAAAGCCTTTGCCATACTCTGACGGGACAAATTGGACATAATCCCACGTTGCCACCCATCCCATAGAAACGGTAGACGCAAGCGTATGATCAAAATCACGGAAAGTACGGGATGCATAAAAGTCTAATCCTTTATCAACATACAGAGGTTCTGTTGGATGATTCTCCACCAATTTAAAAGAAGTCCCGTCAAAGTCTCCAATAAAATATTGTTCTTGCGCCCAATTGACCGATACCACCATCACCCATCTCTTTACATCGGGATTTCCATCAACAGGCAGTTGGAATAGATCGGGGCATTCCCAGGATTTCTCACTATCGCCCGCCGGTCCGAAGTCACTAGTCCACGTCCAGTTCTTCAGATCCGGAGATGTATAGAACTTTATTTTCTTCTCCAAAGCCTTAGCTACCACCATTACCCACTTTTGAGTCGGCTCGTACCAAAACACAGTAGGATCCCTAAACTCCGTACTCCAAATATCAATGACCGGGTTTCCTTCATAATAATGAAACGTTTTCCCGTCATGACTAAAGGAAATACCTTGAGCCTGCTTCTTTGAATCTTTCTCAAAAACAGTATAGGCAGCAATATAGGCATCCTTACCAAACCCTGCCGTATTTTTTTTATCTATGACGGCAGAACCCGTGAAATAACCGATATTAGCATCCGCTCCCGTCATGGCATAAGGAGTAATCTCCTGATAATGTACCAGATCGGAAGATTCTACCTTGCCCCACCAATACATATGATATTTACCCTGATAGTACATAAATCCGCAAGGATCACCAATCCAACCTTTCTGCGGGCTGAAATGATATTGAGGACGATACGATTCACGATATAAGCTATCCGTATTGTTTTGTGCACCGGCAGACAATGTCCCTGCCAGTAAAAGAGCATTTATAATGTTTAAAGTCTTCATTTTACGTCAATTTAAAAGTTCATTTCTACTTTTGCATCTCTTAGTGTCCACACTTCGGCGGCAGCTTCCGCGTTATTCCCGTCAGAAAACAACTCTAACTGCGTACTATTTTTTTTTAATGGAAATATTCTGGTAGTAAACGCATCCTGATTATTAATAAAGCCTTCTACCACAGACCCGTCAATGAACAGATGAATTTCTACCGGAGCTGATGTATCGACTTGATAATAATCTTTACGAATATCCAGAGGAATATATCTGCGTAATGAGGAATGCGTCTGATCTACGACAAGCTCTTGGCTTTCTGCATCATAGTATATCTTGCTGAATTCGCTGTTATCCGGATTCTTACATAGAATAAATCCGAAACGCTTGGCATCCTTTGGATAAAAAGTCGCCTTAACTTCCAATTGATGACCATGTTTGCTCACAATATACGGTTCCGCAGACGCTAACGCCCGTTTGGGAAAAGTATGGCATTTTTCCCGTAATTGTTGCATAACGGGATGAGGGGTCTGGCAGACTTTGCCATTCTCTAATCTCCATTTTCTTGGAATACTGTAGAGGTGCGCCCAACCTTGTTCATAAGTAGCCATACCACCAATTTCATCCGGTATTATCGCAATAGAAGCAAGATCGCCCTCCGGCGTTTCCACTATAGATGGAGATAGCAAACGGTTTATCACTTCCAAATTCCGAGGGACTGGATTATCCGGAATAAACTTTTCGTTCTTAAAATTTCCTATCCAATATTGACAGCGTGCCGGTATTCCATTATGAGGTACCCTATTCACTAAAAGCACATATTTATTCCCTATCTTCTTGAAGACCGGCATTTCCCAGAAGATACCGGATTTATCGACCTTAGGATTACCTTCAAACAACAAATGCAGAAAGTCCCATTTCTTTAAATCGACCGATTTATAAAGCAGCAAAGTGCCACGAGGTGTATCTGCGTCTTCGATACCATAGCCAATAATCATATACCAAAGATTACCCTCTTTCCATACATACTGGTCACGCATATCAGTACGCGTATAACCTGCCGGATGCCTTACTATAACCGGGTTATGATCGTATTTCTTCCACTCTATCAAAGTACTGTCTTTCGGGAAAGCAATCCCAACTCCCATTTCATCCCCGCCTGCGGTATAAATAAGCTGAGGTATTCCGGCGTCATCAATCACTGCACAACCGGACCAGATACCATTTTTGTCATAAGAAGCATCAGGAGTCAATGCCGGTTTTTCTTCTGCCCAGTGGAGTAAGTCGGGACTGCTAAAGTGTCCCCAGTTAATCTGTCCCAAGAAAATAGCAGAAGCATTCTTTTGATTAAATATATGATAGTTACCTTTATAATAAATTAGCCCATGTGTCTCATTAGTCCAATTGGCAGATGGCAATAAGTGATAATGAGGACGATTGAAATCTTTTGCAAAACGTGTTTGCGGGATGGCCAAGACGGGAGTTTTTTCAAGATTGGGGATGATATGGGCATTCAATGCTGCAAGGTCCAAAGAAGCTGATTCAATCTTAATTTCATCAATCAGCCCGTTTATTGCCGTGACATCATACATCCATACCTTCTTATCCCGAAAGTCCTTACCTATCCTGATCTGCATCTTATGACCCAGCATTAAGTCTTTTCCTGCTGCCACAGCAAGTTTGTCTCCATTCAGATAAACAGACTTATCTTTTAAATCGAGCAGCAGATGCAGCCACTTAAAACGTTCTATTTTAGCATTCAAAGAATAATAGGAATATGACTTATTTTTCCCGACTCCAAGCAGCAATTGGCCAAAACGATCTGTACATACTGCTACGGAATTTCCCAACGCATCTCTTACTCCCATAAATGCGGCCGTATCTGTAGGATATGATTCTAAAGCGAACCATGCAGAAAGCGAAGTTCCCCCTTCGTCCATAACACCTTCCAGCCATGTGGAATAACCATCCGTACGGAGTGCTTTCCCATCAAGCCCCACCACAAACTCGGGTGTTTGTTTCACTGTGTATAAGGTTAATAATGATTTACCATCATCGGAGAGTAATGGGTTCTGTTGGTCGAAAGACCATGTTCTTTGGGCAAAGGCGGCATTCAGAGAAAGTAACAAGCCACCCAGTAAAGAGTAGAGATAGTATTTCATAGTAATAGAAGATTATTTAAAAGAAGGGTGGTTTTATGCCACCCTTCCTTTCTTATTTAATTAATTGAAAGCAGGATAACCCGGATTCTGCACATACTTGCCACCGGAGAAACCATACTGGTTGTTCGGAACCGGATAGTATTCGTCTTTTCCTTTAGTGAATTGTGCATTACCATAGTAGATACGATTATCTTTTTCTGCTGCAATATAATTGTTCATTGTGTATTCAGCAATACCCCAACGGACCAGATCGAAGAAACGTTCTCCTTCCAGTGCCTTTTCCAAACGAGCCTCCCAGCGGAGAGCCTTACGGGCATAGTCCTGATTCCATCCTTCAGCAGGATAAGAGTTAATAAGATAATGGGCAGCATACTTGGAGTTATCATTGAAATCCTTCACATAAGGGCTATTCTTGGCACGGTTACGAATTTCATTGATCAAGCTACGAGCTGTATCAAGGCCATCCCCTTCATTAAGTTCAATAAGAGCCTCAGCCTTCCAGAGAAGAATATCAGCATAACGGATAATTTGCCAGTTCAACTGAGAAGCACCCCAAGGCCAGCCTTTAAACATATCACTGCTTTCGGGAGAGACCCAGAAACGTTTTGCACAATTGTAACCATACGTTTCCTTATCGCGTACCCAACCTTCACAAGGTTTCTCCGTATAAGTCTTCCAAGTGATATTAGGACGTCCAACAACAAAATCAAGACGCGGGTCCACATTCGGATTCGTGTTTTCCAGAGTATAAACACCGTTAGATAAAACTGCCTTACTATAATCAGCCTTTGCTTGATAGCTAAAATCGGGCAGACCGTTTGCATCTGTCTGATAAGCATTGATCAAGTCCTGACTCGGCAAGAAGAAACCGTCGCCACCATAAGGGCTGCCACCGCCAGGAGAGTTCAGCAGGTTACTCCAATTGATACGGCCGGCACTTTCAGTACCATCGTTCATGGAATACTGGATAGCAAAAACAGACTCCTTACCATTTTCGTTTGCTATGAGATCCAAGCCCTGGAAATCATCGATCAAGCCATAGCGGTTGCTGGCTGTCACCTGGTCACAGAGTGATACTACTTCGCGAAGCAACTCCTTATTAATATTGGTTACGGCATGAGTCGTTTCATCTTGCTCATAAGCCTGATATAACTTTATTTTAGCAGCATAAGCCAGAGCGATATACTTATGAATACGTCCTATTTCAGGCTGAGAAGTCGGCAACTGTGCAGCTGCATCAAGCATTTCTTGTACCAGTTTGCCCAAAATCTCATCACGTGTAAATTCATTATTGGGAATATTAGGATATTGAGAGATTTCAACATTCTCATCAAAATAAGGAATCTTGTTGAAAAGACGGCTCAACTCAAAATAGTAGTGGGCACGAAGCACTTTCATTTCTGCGATACGGGATGTACGGCCGCTGACTTGATCGTCCGTAGCAGCATTCAACACACGCAAGGCGGAGTTACAACGCTGTACACTACAATACAAATGATACCATTTGCTATCAAGGAAACCATTAGTTGCATCCATGTCGAACGTTTCCATGCGATGCACCTCGTTCAGGTCACCTACACCACCACCGCCTTTATAGGCATTATCAGAACGAACTTCACCGTAAGTCCAGTTAGACGTAGGATGGCACCACACACTCCAATTCTGTCCTTCGGGACCACCCAAAGCTGCGTATGCGGCATTTACAAGCAGATCAGCACCTTCGGTCGATGTCATAATGTCTTCATTCAAGCTACCTTGGGGCTTTAAGTCCAAGAAACTATCTTCGTCACAACTTGCTGTCATCAGCGCCAGAGCGCCAAACATACATATATATTTTAATTTCATGATAATATTGATTTTAAAGTTTAGAAACCAAATGATAATCCTAAAGAGAACGAACGGGGCAAAGGATAAGGATAACCCAAACCTTCGGGATCCGCACCCGTATAGCCGGTAATTGTAAACAGGTTCTGAGCCTGGAAATAAACACGTGCATTGCGCAATTTCATCTTATCAAGAACAGACTTCGGAAGTGAATAACCCAGTGTCAGACTTTTCAGCTTGATATATGAGCCGTCTTCAATATAGAATTGCGATACTTCATGTTCATTGTTGCTATTAAGAGTAGTCAAGGCAGGCACATTGCTATTGTAAACACCGGTTTTCTCAAAGTTCTGATAAGCATGCATCGCTTCGAGCAGGCGGGTAGAGTGGTTACCGCTCCAGCATTGGAATAAATCCGTGTAATATTTAGCATTATTGTAAGCATCACGAATCATGCCGTTGAAGAACACATTCATATCGAAACCCTTCCATGATGCACCAAGAGTAAGACCGCCAATCACTTTCGGATTATCAGATCCCAGCCATACACGGTCGTTCGTATTGATATCACCATTTCCATCGGCATCCACATACTTGATACGCCCTACGGCAGGAGCACCGAATTGTACATTATACTTAGACTTGTATTCGTCCACTTCTTCTTGAGTACGGAACACACCGTCTGTCTTGAATCCCATCCAAGAGCCGAAGGGCTGGCCTACCAACGTCTTGTCAACGCCATTACCGCCACCATACGTATAGTAGATTTCCTCGGTCAACTCAGTAACTTCATTCTTATAATAAGAAAGGTTGAAATCCACATAGTATTGGAAGTCTTTGATTTTATCTCTCCAACTCAAAGACATCTCAAAACCTTTATTGCTCATCGTACCGCCATTATACCAGCAGTAACCACCTTCACCAATTACCGCAATATATGGTTTTTCAACAAGCATATCGCTTGTCTTCTTGTCAAAATAGTCAAGAGAAGCATTTAGACGTCCATTCAGGAAAGCGGCATCTATACCGATATTTGTCTGTCTCGTGCTTTCCCACTTCAAATCAGGGTTGGTCGATCTCACTTTATAGCCACCGGGGGCAAGAGTGGTACCGTCTCCATTCATATTATAGCTGGCATCTTTCAAACTGATAAGATACTTTGTGTAAGGAGCTTCATTATCAATGATATCATTACCGTTAATACC
>JAUUPT010000040.1 GCA_030843315.1 Bacteroidaceae bacterium
TTCCCCTCCCTACGGGGGAGGGGTTAGGGGAGAGGCTTTACCCCATCGGGTTCTCATCCAGATCACCGTCACTGCCGCCGCCCGGATTATTCCCCGACCCGCTACCGTCCTCCGGCTTGTCCAGCACAAACCCTACATTCGCCGGGCTGCGCGTGGCGGCCGTACTACCGTTCACCAGTTTCAGCCCCTTGTCCGGCACAAAGCGGATATTCACCTTGCTGATATTCCGCACCGTACACTTGTCCGAGGTTTCTACGCCGGGACAGCAGAACGTCATGTGAAGCGTGCCCAACTGGTTCAGCTTCACCTTGTCACCGTTTGCCAGATTACCCTGAATCTCTTCTACCAGGGCTTCGATGACGTGTTTCACGTCACCCTTCGTCATGGCACAATTCTTCTCGATGGCAGCCGCCAGCACATCAATATCCACCGTGCCGCACGTCTTGGGTTTCTGGCGAAGATAAAACAACTTCTGAGAATCAGCGTCCGCCATATTCTTACGGCGCTGATAGCGTTCTACAATTACATCCATAATCTTTTAAAAGTTAAGGTTTAAGTTAAGAAAAATGATTTATACAAGAGAAGTGGATAAGAGGAGGGATAAGGCGCCCGAATCAATGATTATTCCTTTCCTTAAGCACATTACAAAGATACAAAATCAAAGAGGCGAAGTCAAGTATTTTCCCATTTATTTTCAAAATATTTTCCTCTTTTATCTTTAGCGGCCGGCATACAAAAACAGACCGTCTGTTTGCCTCCCACAGACGGTCTGTTCACCCTTTACAGATGGTCTGTTTGCCCCGAACAGACCATCTGTTTTTCTCTCATGCCGCCACTACTTCGCGTACTTCATCAGCCACTCCGTGGGCGGCACATGCTCCCCTATCTTCGTCATGCTGGAGTTGTGGGCAAAGTAGACGTTGTCCGTTTTGCCATTGCGGTGTTTCGCCACCATCACCATGCCCATCTGCTCAGTGGGATACTTGCTCAGAGGCTCGGTCTTTACTCCCGCCAGTGCGGGGCGGTAGAGCAGCATCACCATATCGGCATCCTGTTCTATGGCGCCGCTCTCACGCAGATCGGCAAGCGCCGGCATGCTGTACGGACGCCCCTCGCTGCCACGGTTCAACTGACTCAACAGCAGCACGGGGATGTTCAGCTCCTTTGCCAGCAGCTTCGCTTTGCGCGTGGCTTGCGCCACTTCCTGCTCGCGGTTGCGGTGCTTCTGGTCGGACTTCATGTCGCACAGTTGCAGGTAGTCCAGAATCACCATATCGCACTTGCCCCGGCTTTTCAGCATCCGCGCCGACGAGCGCACGCGGTCCATGCTCGTCACCGGATGGTCATCCACATGGATGGGCAGGCGGCGCAGCTCGGCGGCGGCGGTGCGTATCTGCTCCACCTCGTCGGGCTGCAACTGGCCGCTAAGCAGGTGGTTGGCATTCACGTCGGGCGAGGTGGCAAGCAGCCAGCGGTCGCCCAGGCGTTCGCCCTGCATCTCCAGACTGTATATCACCACGTGGGTGCCGGAGCGGGCGGCGGCAATCGCCACGTGCAGCGCAAAGGCCGTCTTGCCCACCGAGGGGCGGGCGGCTATGACGTCGAGGTCGCCGCGCTGCCAGCCGCCTGTCAGGCGATCCAGGGCTTCGAGGCCGGTGGGGATGCCGGTGATGCCGTTGCGATTGTTGGCGATGCGGTCATCCACCTGGACGAGGGTGTCGTCCACCAGCCGGTCCATATCACGCAAATGTTCGGTGACGCCCGACTCGCCTTCCAGGCGGTCCAGCAGGTTGTGGGCATCTACCATCGTGTCGTCTATGTCGGTAGTTTCGTCGGCGGCGAGAGCCAGCAGCTTATGGAAGCCCCGTATCATTTCACGGCGCAGGAACTTCTGAATCAGGATAAGAGCATGGTACTCCAGGTGGATGATGGATGCCACCCGCCCGCATATCTTCGTCAGTTGATAAGGCCCGCCCACGGCCTCCAGCGTGCCGAGACAGGCAAGTTCTTCCTTCACCGTCAGCAAGTCTATCTTCTTTCCGGCACGATGCATTCCGAGCATGGCGGCGTATATCAGGCTGTGTTTCTCTTCGTAGAACATTTCGGGGCGTATCTTTTCCGCCAACAGCGGCATGGACTCCGTGGCTATCAGGCAGCCGCACAGTACGGCTTCTTCCAATTCCTCGTCGTGAGGATTCAAGATTTCACTCATTTCAGTATTCGTTACTCGTTATCAGTATTCGTATTCGTTGTCAAATGCCTTGTATGACAGGTAATTCACTGCTTGCAAGCAGTACTTCGTATTCTCCAGATGGCTGTAATACACATCGATGTTCTCCGTGGCGCGCCGGCGTTCGTCCACCGTCAGCCGCGCCCATTCCTTGCGCGCCCTGCCGGGGCTGGTCTTATTCATCTGCGTAGTGTCGTGATAGCAGTTCCAGAACTCCGTGAAGTCGCGGTCTTCATTCTCGGCCATCTTCTTCAGCGCACCGCTGCGGCAGCCCGTCCACAGGTCGTAGTCCTTCACCCGCAAGTGCAGGGTGTACACCTGGGGCAGCAGTTCCACCATGCCCCGCCGTTGCAGGCGGGCAAAGAAGCGGCGCGTCTTGCAGCGGTCCCACCCGAAGAGTTCCGACCACGACTGCCAGCTCCTCACCGACTCCCCACGGCGGCACGTCACCGCCGAACCGTCCGGCTGCACCACCACGGCATCTTTATAATTCACCGTCACCAGCAACTTCAACGTCGCTTCCAGTTCACTCATTTCCCGGCCCTTACGACCGAACAACTCTTCCAGCATTTTCTTGGGCAGCAGGATGTACCCGTTTTTCAAAGCCTCGAAAGGCAAATCCTGTATCATTCCAATCTCTGTTTTTAAGATTTCGAAGGCAAAGGTATGCCCTATTTCCCGCTCCTGCAAATGCTTTGACGCGATCTGCCCATCTTTGCACTAAACTGCCGCAGATTGCATCATTTTGCATCATTTTGTCACATTTTGTCATCCACCGCATGCACCGGCGGAAGCCCTCAAAGCCGACACACCACCCGACACACCCGCCGCCACCGCAACCAACAAAAAACGAGCGACTTACGCCACCCGTTTTTTCATAGCCGACACAGCAGCCGACATCAAAGAAAGAGATATAAAAATTTAAACTATAATCGGGAAGACTTTCCCTGTATCCATTCGTATGCCGCGTTCGGCGGGCCCATGTGTTTGAATATGACAATCATCTGCTGAGGGACGAAGAATGGATGCCACCTCACATACCCCGCCTCCTCCAGGTCGGCCGAGAAGCCTTCTTTTTCGTTTACATACTCCTTGAGATGCTTCATTGCTGTGCGTTGTCCGTAATTACCGAAATAAGCCATAGCCACTTCTACCAGCGTGGGGCAGCCGTTCAAAAGATGTTCTTTCTGTTTAGTTGCTTTCATGTTTACTGTTTAACTTAAAAAAAACGGTGCAAAGCTATAAATAAAATCAATCACATGAGCCAATAATACATAATATTTTAATAACTATTTTTCTACTATAAATATTTATGTACACCCGTTCCAAATTAAACTTTGTTTCTTCCCGTTTTGTTCTATATTTGTAACTGAATATAACTTCATAAAAACAGTCATAATGGAAACAACCGTAGAAACATTTACCAGACGAGTCGCCGCCGGCATGAAGCAATCCGGACAATACAGCGCCGCCAAAACCTGCCTCACCATGTTGAGAAGCCTGCTCCGTACAGCCGGAACTAAAAAACTATCTTTCAGTCACTTGACCGCCGCCCTGCTGAAAGAATACGAGCATCAACTCCTGGGCAACGCCTGCACCCGTAGCACCGTTTCGCTCTATATCCGCACCCTCCAGACCCTCTGCCACAAAGCCGAGGAAGCCGGAATAACAAAGCTGCCAAAGGACTTGTTCGCCAAAGTATTCACCGGCTACCCGCCTGCCCGCCGCCGCTCCGTCGGCACCGACACCATGCAACGCCTGCATCGCGCCGAGCTTACCGACAAGAACCTCAAACTCGCCTATGCCCGCGACCTCTTTCTCCTGTCTTTCTATCTTCGCGGCATACCCTTCATCGACCTGGCACACCTGCGTCGCTGCGATCTTCGCAACGGCATCCTCCGTTACCAGCGATGCAAAACCGGTAAGCCTGCCTGTATCCGCTTGGAGCCTTGCGCCCTCGACATTATTCACCGCTACACCGGTCTTTATCCCGCCTCGCCCTATCTGCTCCCCATTATCCGCCAGTCCGGCACTTGCGCAGACGAACGAAGGCAGTACGAAAGCGCTCTCCGCCTTTACAACAAGCATCTGAAAGCCCTCTCCGAGTTCCTCGGCCTGGAAACTCCCATCACCTCCTACTCCGCCCGGCATACTTGGGCCAACACCGCCCACGACCTCGGCATCGACATTGCCGACATCAGCGAAGCCCTCTGCCACAGTTCCGAGAAAATGACCCGCCACTACCTACGCTCCTTCTCCCCCGACCGGTTGGCGGGAGTCAACAGAAGGGTAATAGCTTGCATCACAAACGATAAGGAAACTAAGAAAGATAGAGGAAAACCGAAAAACAAAAGTATTTTAAGGACGAAAATCCGTTCCGGTTCTCTATAAGAACCGGAACAAACAACTTTGCAAAAGAACAGCATCTATTTGATATAAGCAAGAAAAAAATAGATTATTTTAAATGTTAATGTAATAAATATAGAAATAGTTGCAGAATAAGAAACGGAAAGACTTATCTTTTGATATTTAGTACAAGTATGTAAATTATGAAGAATAAATCAATAGTATAGTATATAGTAAATAATATCAGACAAAGAAAAACAAGTAAGTTTCATTTGCTGGTTCACTTTTTATCCCCATCTTTGTAGCAATAACATAAATATGCCTATATTATAAAACTAAAAGTTATGGATACAATTAAGAACATTTGGTTTGAAGCTAACCGCATTTTTATGAAAACGGAAGCCGGGACAATTTTCAGCCGTCCGATAGAGGCATTTCCTTTATTGAAGGATGCAAGTGAAGAAGAACGGCTTAATTTCAAGATTGGTAAATTTAGAGATGACGTTCGATGGGAATCGTTAGATGAGGACATTCATATTTCCAGCTTCTTTGATACATCGGAGCAATCCCTGAGTGATGATATCAAGCTACGTTTGGCTACCCGCCTTACGGCATCTGTTATAACTAAAAAGACTCCTTGTAAAGACGTGACCGAGGAAATGATAGAAAAGCACCTCGGCAAGTGGAAAGATGAACGGAGTGCAGAAGAAATCATAAAAGACCTACGCATCTCAATAAACGATTAGACGTGACTCCAACAGAAGGAGTCACGTTTTGTTATGCTTAACAGTGTTTCGTAAACAAAATCATTGTGCAACTTTGTGCAAAACGGAATAAACCAATCTCTTTTTTGTTTATACGATTTCAACTATATTCTTAATCTCCAGAATATATCCCGTTTCTGAATAGAACATTTCCATTCGCGCAGTCTGTCCAAATCTAAAACGGGGTTTTGCACAATTAGCGATATATGCCTTTTTTATAGTGAAGTTATTGACCTTTCCTTCAGTTTCAAAATGCTTAATAGTAGAGCGTAGCTGCACCTCTGCATCTTTAATCCATTGATTTCCTTTGCTATTTCTATCTTTCAGTTCAATAAAGATAATCGTCGTTTCATAAAACAAACACCCATCACAACGGTTATCCATATGACCGTTAGGCTTCCTAAGCTCAATACAGTGATCAACAGGAACAAACTTAACTTCGATTTCATAATAGTTGTCTACTATGGCTATCCAGTTTTCGCCCTCTCTCTCCGCTATATATGCTTTTTCTTCTGAGGCAGGCGGGTCGCATACACCAAAGCGGTTTTTACTGGATGATGTTACATGTTCTATCGGGAAAAAATCAATCATAGGGTCTGTTGGATTTCTAATAAGTCGGCAAAAGCATCATTTGTCTTCTCAAGCATACTATTCAGGAAATTATCATCGGACGGTAATCCCTGATAGGTTTCCAATAGCGACACATTGCCCAGATTTTCGTCAAACTCATATATAGCAATATCATCCGGTTGGATAGATGAATCTATCGGATAAACGGAGTTAATTCTTTCCAAAGCCTCATTGTTTAATGCTGCTTCCTTTTTTAGTATGCCAGCTTTGGCTGCAATCGTCAACCCATTGATAAGGTAGGGGCTATGCGTTGTTATTACAAGTTTATTGGCTTCCAACGAGTTGTTAAAAGCCAGCAAACTCTGCATTACTTTCCACTGTGATGAGGGAAACAAGTTCTGCTCCGGTTCCTCTACAATATTGATAAACGCAGATTTTTTGAATTTAGAAGAAAGTGCTGAAAGTGCAATTTTTCTTTGAACCTCCGTCAAACTATCATTCTCCCAAATACTGGTGAATTCATCTTCAAAACGTTTTGCTTCATCAATACTCATAGTTCCCGGTTTATTAACCTGTTCCTTTACCGAATCGGATAAATAGTGAGAAACCAAATACAAAGGAACTATCGACTGAAAGCCACTGGACGACTCCATCAACCGGACTCTATAATCCTCGCCTTTAACATATATGATGTCGTTCAACTTATTATATTCCAAAGATGCATTGTTTATCGGAAGACACAACTCTCCCTTTATAGAATCCTTTGCATTATTATATTCTGTCAAAAAAGTCAGTAAAGCGTCCGGTAGATCCTTAATCAGATTCGGTTTGTTAACCATACTGATGAAATTTCTTTCAGCAGGAACATACATAATTTGTGGCAATGGATAAACCTCCATGCTATCGGCTGCTTTATTTATGATGAATTCTCCTTGCCTGGTATATGAGAAGCGGAATGAATCACCTTCATAAGATATTTCTGTTTTATCCTTTATGAAGTAGTTTGTAATCCGGTGATATCCACAATATGTATTTCTAAATTTAGCAGCTGTAAACTCCTTCTCTTTATAGTCACCCCGCGTCAAGACTTTCTCCATCCACGAAAAGACAGAAATCAGTTTGGCAGCAGTACTCTTGCCACTTCCCTGATCACCCATGAAGATGGTAACCTTCTTAATGTCAATCCAATCATCATCCAAAAATGAAGTCCTTTTTATCGGACCGAAGTTCTTTATTTTGATTCTGCTCATATACTAAATATTTATTCGATGCAAATATAACATTAACCTACGAGATTATGCCAAATTCAAGGCAACCAACGTCCTATATTTCTTTCCTTTGCATCAAACTCCACACCAATCTTTATCAGTTTGCGTTCGCCTGCTTGGTAAGATATCAGATAACAATAGGAAGCTTACGCAGTACTACATTCTCCATATCACTACTTTTTAATGTTTCAAAGGTAGCTATTATTTCTGTAAAAGAGTAGTTCGTAAGCCATTTTTCAATACAAAAATTCTCTTTGTTCCGGTTCTTATAGAGAACCGGAACATTCCCATTCATCAATCAAACAAACAACAGGAGAATGATAACACCCAAAGCACAAGCAGCTATCGCATTGCTGCATGACATCTACTACTTGAGTAGCCTCGATGCCAAAATGGAAAGTACCCGCCTCCCGGAAAACATCCGGGAAGAACTGCTCGGAAAACTCTGTGCTGCCGGACTCATAGCGCTCACAGACAAAGAAAAACCACAAGAAGCCCCCTCTTACAAACCGACCAAAGTGCCGAAAAACATATCCCTGCTCGATATTCTGGAAGCCACCGGAGAACACTTGAACTGCAACCACCCCACCACCGAAGAATTCTATGCCCGATACGGAAAAGCAGCACAGAAACTCGGCGTGGTAAACCACATGACAAGGATTTATATGCAGGACATCAAGCTCTTCGACCTCTAACGTATTTTCTAAATCAAAACAAGTTATTTACTTAACAAAAAACATTTCATTATGAACAAGAATCAATTATTGCAAACCATGTTTGCAATGTGCACCGGAGCTTTACTCGCCACCGGATGCAGCAACGAAGAAATGGCCCGGCCGAACCAAGGGAACGGAACAGAAGAAACATCCGTCACCTTCAGCCTGGGGCTGCCACAAGGCGACGAAGTGGGATACACACGAGCCGATGCCGTAATCCAGGATGCATCGGAAAACACCCTGAAGTCGCTCAAAGTCTATCACTTTCATGCTACTGTGGGCAATGCGGGTGACACACCCACAGATGCCGACTACACATTAGAGCGCATCTACAACGTTCCCATAAAAACGTCCGCCGCAAACGGCGAAACCACTACCACTGCCGGAACATGTACAAACAACGGCGACGGCACCTACTCCGTGAAACTATCGCTGCGCACCAAACTGATAGCCGAAACGGACAAACACGCCTTTGCCTTCGTTGCCAACGACTCGTGTAGCACCTTCGACGCCGGAATAGTGGAAAGTACCACCACCCTGGCAGACCTGCACAAACAGCTTGCCGACAAACAGGTAACCGGCGGCACGGCATCTGCCGACCTCTTTATGGGCGATCCCGCCGGGCTGTGCATGACAGGAGAAGTGAAGAACGTGACCCTGACAAGCGGAAGCAACCAAATAAGCACCACCGACAGCCGCACCGCCTTGACGCGCATCATGGCACGCCTGGACGTAAAGAACTTTGTGCCGCAAGACCGTGACTTCCACATAGAGTCCGTACGCCTGCTATACTCCAACTACTACACCGCACCGAAAGGATATCTCTTCGGAATGGCCGGACAAACCTTTATATGGAATACACAGGAAGAAGCAATGGAGATTACCCAAAACGCCATGTACGACACATATGGCTACCTGCCCGTTGCAGACTATGCCGCAGAATCGGCGATGAAGGATACTTGGGTAGCTACCACTAAGAGCGCCAACGGCAGAGAAGGAATCTGGTACAAGAAAATACTCTATATGTACGAATATCCGGCAAAGTTGGGGGATGGTAGTGCCATCAATCCCATACAGATAGAAGTGAATTATACATTGAACGGAGTATCCGCCAAGGCAACTGTAAATGTAGAGGATGAAAAACAAGTGCCCTACGCCATCGAACGGAACACCGTGTACACCCTGCAAATAGGTGAAACCGAAGCCCCCGCCGGCGCACTGACCTTTAAGTTTGTTTTTGCTCCGTGGACTGTACACGATGTAGATGTGGACCTGAATGACGGAATAACAGTTACGGGAAATTAAAAATTGAGAATTGAGAACTAAAAAATAATAGAAGACAATGAAACAGATATATACATTGCTGGCTGCCACACTAATGCTGGCAGGCACTGCCCTATGGAGCGGATGCAGCAACAACGAATTACTGGAAAATGAAAAGCCGGGGACAGAGAAACCGGACAATCAGCAGGCGGCGGGCTTTAAGTTCAGCCTGAAAGGAATAGGGAAGACGAATACACGTGCCACCGCGGAAGAGCTGACAAAGGAGAGCGAAACCAAAATCAATACCCTGTATGTGGCTTTCTTCTTGAATGACGGAAGTAAGAAGGAAGGAGACTATCTGCTGTACAAAATCTTTGCGTACGACGATAAAGCGACAGGCGACGCGTGGACAGATGCAACAATCACCAAAACAGCGGACACCGAAGACTACGTCATCGCATCACCGGGTAAGGTGGGAGACTATGTAGTTTACTTCATTGCCAATCCGGACGCAGACATGAAAGCGAACTTTGCTAAATTCCAGCTATCTGCAGGCAGTGGAGCTGAGCTCTCGACCCGCACCAAGCTAAGCGACTTCGAAGCATTGAAAGCAAAATCGGGAACAGCGGACGGAACGGTAGAAGAAGGAAGCCCTGCAGCTGAAAGAGGCTTCATCATGCTTGCCAAGCAAAGCATCACCCTGAGCACCAGCGCCGCCACTGTGAAAGACATAAACCTGACACGCCTGGCTGCCCGCTTCGACTTTATCAACTCGGCTGCAGCAGCTGACAACAAAGTAAAAATCACCAAAATAACGATAAATAACGCCGCCCAACAATCGAGATTGATAGAACTGGCAGACATCAGCCAGGAAGAACTCAAGACACAAGAGGTTGTTCTCACTGACTGGTCATCTGATCAGACAGCCTACATCAGCGCATATACTTACGAGAATCTGAACCTGAAAGATGCAAATGCCAGCAATCGCCTTAGCATCGATATAGAATATGAACTGACAGCAGGAGCCTCGGCAAAGGCAAATATGACAAAGAAAGTCCAACTGAAAGTAGGAGAAAGCGACCTTGCCGTGCTGCGCAACCATATATACCGCATCTACATGAACGGAGTCACAGGTGAATTCAGCGTTGAAGTAAAAGACTGGAACGAAGGCGCCACAGTGATTGTGCCGGACGGAAATCTGGATATAGTCTATACCGCTAACGATTTAGGAAAAGTGGGTGACTATGTGTACGTCACCACCACCGGAGAACTCGCCTTCAGCGACGGCGGATTAAGAAAATCCAACCTAAACGGAACATTGGAATGGGATGCAGACCTCGATAATATAAAACCTGCAACCGACAAAGGCACCTGTGTCGGCTTTGTATTCTCAAACAGAGTGAGCGAGAAGGACAAAGCAAAGGGATGGACGGGTTATGTGATATCAACAAGATCAAACGCAATGATGCAAACATATTGGTGTTCAGGAAATTATGCCACTAAAGACAATCCCAATATACCTAATGTAACTACTGTAAAAGAGATGGTAAACGACATGGATGGATATTCACATTGTCAGGCCATGGAAACAGAGGGGATTGACAGCTATCCGATGTATAAACGACTGAAATCAAACACAACATCGCTAACATCCTTACCCGCCGAAACAAGTGGCTGGTATATGCCCAGCATAGGGCAAATAGCAGAGCTATTTTACAATATTGCAGGAATGACCAGCCTTCATACAACTTATCAAGACATGGATCTTACCGGTACCTCTCAGCAGTTCAACGGTGGAAATTATGCATTTATAAACAGCTTTTCCCAAAAAATCGATAATAGAAACGTAGTGACTTCGGGGGCTTTTATGGCTTCAAGTTCCGAAGTTGATGCAACTCTTTTTGCACACACACAGTCATACACTGATAAACTGACTCTATATGGTATATACCTAAAAGCAGAAGAATTAACTATAAATACTTATTATGTCTTTGCCTTCCCCAAACCTCAAAACCCATAACCACCCCATGGAATGTCCCCACCCGTTCATTCCCTCTCTCAATCGTGGTTATCATACCATAACCGGGAGAAGTAAAGAAGCATCATAACCCTTCTCCCCCTATACAGACCGGAGTACCTTAATCTCTCCCCCGAGAAATTGAGATACTCCGCTCTCTGTTCAGCAAGAAATCTATGAAGAAACGAAGAAAGCGGTCTTTGAAATGTTGGGGAAAGAAAAGATATATAAGAAAAACTTCTTATCTTTGTTCCAAATAAAAAGGAGTAGAATGATGAAAACAAAAGATGAATACATTGCTGCACTCAAGCAGTTCAAGCAAGAATGTGCCTCTAAGTATGGCATTCGCTCTATCGGTATCTTCGGTTCGGTAGCTCGTGGAGAGCATCGCCCGGATAGCGACGTAGATGTGTTCGTTGAATTAGAAGATGCAGACCCTTTTGTTATGTTCGACCTCCGCGAAGCCCTGCAAACTCTATTCGGCTGCAAAGTCGACCTAATCCGCTTGCGCCAAGGACTACGAAGCCTCTTACTTAAAAGAATTGAACAAGATGGAGTTTACGCATAAACTAAAAGAAGAAGTTATTGATAAACTGGAACAAATTTCAGAATCAATAGACATAATACAAGATCGCTGTAAGGAGTATCATTCTTTAAACGATTTCTTGCAAACACCTTGGGGCATGACGATCATGGAAGCTTGCATCATGAGATTACAAGTAATTGGAGAAACGATTAGAGGCATTGATGATAAAACGCATCAAGAGTTATTTGCAAACTATCCTGACGTACCATGGCGTAAGATTATCGGTTTACGCAATATTATATCTCACGAATATGCCAATATTGACTACGATATAATCTGGACAGTTATTGATAAGTATCTGCTACCTCTGAAAGAGGCAGTGGAACGCGTAAAACAAGATTTGATTTAGGATAATCTCCTTTTCTCTTCCCCAACCTTTCAAAGTTCGCTTTCTTTTAAAACTGATTATAGTAATAAAAGAAGCGAACAATGTTGCAGACATTACTAAATAGAAGCAGATTCGTGCAGTGCATCATCATGGTGGTGGGCTGTCTGTCCGTCGTTGCCTGCGACATAGAGGACGAAAGGGACATATGCTGCAAACAAATCCTGATGGAGTATCGCTACACCAGCGAAGGGAAAGACACATTCAAGGAGAACATCCACTCCATGAGGCACTTCCTGTTTGATACAGCCGAACAGTTCGTCCGCGAACTGCCCCCCGGAAAGAACCTGCAACAACAAAACCTCGACTCACTGGAAGCGGGAACCTACACCATGGTGACCGTGGGCAATGCCACGGATGCCACCCTGCTCCCCCTCCCTGCCGGCGGATCACTCGCCGACTTCCTGCTGCAAACCGACGCAACGGACGGACGAATAACCGACCCGCTGTACTACGGCATTTGCCGCTTCTCTCTGAAGGACAAGAAAACCAATCCCCGGCAGCAATTCACCACCCACATGGCAAACGTACACACCCGGCTCCAAGTGACCGTGAAATGGCAGAACCTGCCACCCGCCATGACCACTGCCCCCGTATACAAAATGACCCTGACCCGGTGCGCCGCCGGCTACGAACTGGACGGAACACAAGGATATTCCCTGGAAGAAAAGCGCTTCCCCTACTCCCCCCAATGGAACCGGGAGCACCGGCTGGTATGCGCACTGAAAGGATTGCAACTCAAAGAGGATTTCGTAAGCCTGAGATATACAAACACGAACTTGCCCGTACTGCACATCCTCTGCCGGAAACAGGAAGGGAACGGTTACACCGAACTGACCCCGCCGCTGGACCTGCAAACCGCATTCAAGGTATGGGGATACCGGCCCGAAAACACGGAACGACAGAATTACAAGATCATCGTCACCATCTACATGGACGGCCACGTAGGAGTGAAAGTGGAATCGGAAATGGGAGTGGCGGACTGGGTAGACGGAGGAAGCTTCGGGTAAATGGAGAATGGAGAATTAAAAATTGAGAAATAGAAGATGGAAATGGAAGATATGAAGAGGAAAAGCCGGATGAACCGGATAGGCTGGTGCATGGTATTGCTGATGTTAGCGGCATGCAGTGGCAAGGGCATCGAAGAAGAAGGGGACGGCGGAAGTATGAACCCTTTGGAGATTATGTTCCGCATCGGCAGCCCGGCAAGCGATGAAGTGGAATACACACGTGCCGCACAGGATGAATCGGAAACAAGAATCAACAGCCTGGCGGTGTATGACTTTCTGGTAACCGACGGAGATACCCTCTTCGAGAATGTACGGTATCTGACGGATGCAGGTGATGGAGTAACCACCCCAAAGGCAGGGCAGTTTGTCCGCACCGATGCAGGCGCAAAAGCCTGCCTGTCGCTGTTAACCCCGGAGAACACAACGCATGTATTTGCCTTCGTGGCAAACGAGGGAAAGACGCATTTCGACTCTATCGTAACCCGGAAGTCCATAGACGACCTGCGGTGGACAACAAGCACCCGCAACCTGAAGGACGGGGCGGATTGCGGCGGGCTGGTAGGAAGCAAGGGCGCTGTGATGACGGGAAACACCGTACCGCTAACCCTGCCGCAAGACCTGAAGGACACCGGGAAAATGACAGTAAAGTTGTACCGCATCGTAGCACGCATAGACGTGAGGAACGATGTAGCGGATGCAAGCGACCTGGTCATAGAGAACATAAGTGCCGGAAACTGCGCCCCCACGGGCTATCTGTTTGAATGGAGCAGCAGCCAAAGCCCCACCGCCGCGAAAAGGCCCGAAGGTTACACCGCCCTCACTGCCCTGCAACGGAACCCCGAAGTGGCATCGGGCGACCTGGAAGGTCTGAGGCAGGGAGATACGTGCGGGAAGGTGATGTACCTCTACGAGTATCCCGCCGGGGAGACACCCGTACCCACCCTGAGACTGACGTACAGGCTGAACGGAGTATCCAAGACGGTGGAGGTGCAGATGCTGGCGGAAGACGGTACGCGCATCGACCTGAAAAGGAACAGGAAGTACACACTGGTGGTGGGCGGCACCGCCACGCGCATGGTGTGCAGTGTGAGGAGCAACGAAACGGAGAAATAAGAGAAATGGAAAGTATGAAACGGATAAGGGATATATTGATAGGATTGGGATGCCTCTGCGCAACAGCCTTGCCGGGCGTCTGCGCAGAAGCGCAAACCGTGCACAGTGAGCAGTCTGCACCCGACGGAGAAACTCGGACGGAAATACGGCGGCATACGTATCTGAAGGTGCAGTCGGAACTGAACCTCGACAGCCTGCGGATGAAGCGGAAACAGTCGAGAATGTTCACCATCGTGCTGAGTGACGGCACGCATACACAGGCACTGCGCCCCGTCACCGTGAACGGCACATGGAGGCATCTGATGTATCTGCGGGAGCTTGGAGAAAAAACGGAGGAAGGCATCGTGATGAAATGCGGAAAGAATGGCGCAGGGCAGGTGGAATATGTGGATTCGTGCCTGTACAGCCCCTGGATGGAGGATGCCCGGCTATGGCTTGCGGAGGATTTATGCGGCTGCGGAGGAAGCCCGATGGAGCAGGCATTGCGTCCGCTGTCCGCCAAAATAGCCAAAGTAGAGAGACAGGAAGAAAAGAAAGTCACGCCACAGGCGGAAAGCATCCCGCAAAAGGAGGTGGAGCACAAAGTGACCAAGGTAGCGCTATACTTGGATTACCTCACCTTCCCCGTGAACCGGGCGGACATACTGCCCGACTACGGCAACAATCGGAAAGAGTTGAAGAAACTGGGTACGGCACTGGACAGCCTCATCGCCCTGCCAACCGTTCACATAGAACTGGTAGCCATGACCGGATATGCCTCGCCCGAAGGACCCTATCGGCAGAACGAAGAACTGGCATACCGGCGTACCATAGCCCTGAGGGATTACTTGCAGGATATGCCCTGTTACCGCGAGCTGCCCTTCCGCACCGCAAGCGTAGCCGAAGACTGGGAAGGGCTGAAGGCGGCATTGGAGCATTCGGACATACCCTACCGGGAAGAGTTACTGATGATTGTAGCCACGGACCAGGAGCCGGACGGGAAGGAAGAGAATATGAAGAAGCTGGATGCAGGTAGGGCCTATAAGCTACTGAAAAAGGACTTCCTGCCGAAGCTGAGGAGAACCGTTTGCGAGATACATTATGCAGAGGAGAAAAAGAACTAATAAAAGAGAGATTATGCAGAAAAATGAAACAAGAATGAAACGTATGGCAATGTTTATGTACACCGTATTTTTGGTTCTGCCACTCTGTGGGCAGAACGTGGAACTGAAAACCAACCTGCTGTATCTTGCCACCTCCACGCCCAATATGGGCGTGGAGTGGAAGCTGGACAGGAAGTATACAGCCACGCTGACGGCTGCATACAACCCCTTCCACTTCAGACAGTACCAGAATGCGAAAGGCAATACCGTAAACCCGAAGCTGATGCACTGGATGATGGGAGGAGAAGTAAGGTACTGGTTCTGTGAGTCGTTCCTGGGATGGAACATAGGCGTGAATGTGTTCGGAGGAGAGTATAACATAGGCGGAATCAAGTTCATTGACAAGCTGGAAAAGCAACGCTACAAGGGATGGGGAGCAGGTGCAGGGCTGACAGCAGGCTATCAGGTACCGCTATCGGTGAGGTGGAGCCTGGACCTGTCGGTAGGCGTAGGATATGCCTACACCAGCTATACCAAGTACGACTGCTATGCCTGCGGGTACAAAATAGGGGAAAACAGGAAGAACTATCTGGGGCCTACAAAGGCGGCGGTGGCGCTGGTGTATCTGATCAAATAAAGTCGTAATTTATTTTGTATTCATTGGACATGCATTATCTTTGGCTACCAAACCAAACAACTTATAACAATGAATCTGAAAAATCTTCTTTTTGCATCTGCCCTGGCGGTTGCCGCATGTGGCACTATGCAGGCACAAAAAACTCAAGTCATTGCCCACCGCGGCTTCTGGAAAACCGCCGGTTCGGCACAAAACTCCATCGCCGCACTCGTGAAGGCGGATTCCATCGACTGCTATGGTTCCGAGTTTGACGTATGGCTCACTACCGATAACCAACTGGTAGTGAACCACGACGACACCTTCAAAGGCGTAACCATGCAAGATGCCACCGCCAAAGTATGTACCGCCGTACAACTGGATAACGGCGAACAGCTCCCCACCCTGCAGCAATATATGGAGAAAGCCCGGCAACTGAAAACCCGCATCATCCTGGAACTGAAAGCCCACAAAACCCCGGAGCAGGAAACACGCGCCGTAGAGGGCATCGTGAAGATGATAAAAAACATGGGACTGGAGGATCGCACCGAGTACATCACCTTCTCCCGGCATGCCACCAAAGAGTTCATCCGCCTCGCCCCCAAAGGTACCCCCGTTTACTACCTGGAAGGTGACATCGCCCCCAAAGAACTGAAAGAATGGGGTTGCGCCGGGCCGGACTACCACTTCAGCGTATTCAAGAAACATCCCGAATGGATCAAAGAGAGCCACGACCTGGGCATGAAAGTAAATGCCTGGACCGTGAACGACCCCAAAGACATGGAATGGCTCATCGGACAAGGTGTGGATTTCATCACTACCAACGAACCTTTATTATTGCAAGAAATCTTAAAGAAGAAATAGCTATATACATACATATAGAAAGCAAAACACAGAAAACCGCTTCATTATGTCAACAATGAAGCGGTTTTATCTTTCCAAAAAGGCAGCAATACCCCGAATAAACAATCTTTTTTCTTATTTAGACTCAGGATAAGATTTCATCTTGATTACAATTTATTCAAATATAAAGCAATGTGCTTTTAATTTGAAAGATGAATAGCTTATATTTGCATTGACTGAAAGTTTAATTAAAAATAAATAGAAAATAGATATTCTTTTGATTAATCATTAAACAAAACGTCGTATATTTGCAGTGAAATAAGACAAAAGGATATTTTTAACTAACCAACAAAGTGCAAAATGACAAGAGTTGTGAAATTCACTAAAATGCAAGGCGCAGGAAATGACTACATCTATGTAGACACTACCAAGTACCCCATTGAAAATCCGGAGGAAGTTTCGAAGATATGGAGTGCGCCTCATACGGGAATTGGCAGCGATGGCCTGGTACTCATCGGCCGGTCGGAGAAAGCGGATTTCAGTATGCACATTTTCAATGCAGACGGTTCGGAAGCCATGATGTGTGGCAACGCCACCCGCTGCATAGGCAAATATCTCTATGAAAACGAACTGACGAAAAAAACGGAAATTACACTCGACACCCAGTCGGGCATAAAGATACTGAAACTGCACGTTGCAGACGGAAAGGTAAATACCGTGACAGTGGATATGGGCATGCCTGCCGACGAACCGGCAGACTACGACGGCAAAGGTGCCAAACCAATGAAAGAACAACCCATCGAAGTAGAGGGAGAACGATATGTAGGAACCACCGTGTCAATGGGAAACCCGCATCTGGTGATATTCGTAAATGACATTGCGGAAGTAGACCTTCCCACTATCGGTCCGAAACTGGAAAATCATCCTCTCTTCCCCGGACGCATCAACGTAGAGTTTGCCCAAGTGCTGGGCGAAGGAAAAATAAGAATGCGTGTATGGGAACGGGGTTCGGGCATCACCCAGGCCTGCGGAACCGGAGCTTGTGCCACCGCCGTAGCCGCCGCCCTCACAGGACGTGCAGGAAGAGAATCAATCATCATTATGGATGGAGGCTCGCTCACCATAGAATGGGACGTCGCTACGAAGCATATACTTATGACAGGAGGAGCAACCAAAGTCTTCGACGGAGAAATAGAACTTATTGATAATAGATAAACTCAACCATCAATAGAAGAAATAACTTAAAACAAGAACAAGCATATGGCATTAGTAAACGAACATTTTCTGAAGCTACCAGGTAGTTACTTATTTTCAGACATAGCTAAAAAGGTTAATACTTTCAGGATAACGCACCCCAAACAAGAGGTCATCCGTCTGGGTATCGGAGACGTTACCCGGCCACTGCCACCGGCTTGCATCGAGGCGATGCACAAGGCAGTGGATGAGATGGCAGATTCAAAAACATTCCGCGGTTATGGTCCCGAGCAAGGGTATGATTTTTTAATTGAAGCGATTATCAAGCATGATTATGCATCACGCGGCATTCATCTCAGTCCCACAGAAGTATTTGTAAGCGACGGGGCGAAGAGTGATACGGGAAACATCGGCGACATTCTGCGCCACGATAACAGCGTGGGAGTGACCGACCCCATCTATCCGGTCTACATAGACAGCAACGTGATGTGCGGACGCGCCGGAGTACTGCAAGAAGACGGCAAATGGAGCAACGTGACTTATATGCCCTGCACCGCCGAAAACGACTTCATCCCCGAAATTCCCGACAAGCGCATCGATATCGTTTATCTCTGCTACCCCAACAACCCCACGGGAACCACCCTGACCAAACCGCAACTGAAGAAGTGGGTAGACTACGCACTTGCCAACGATACCCTGATTCTGTTCGATGCTGCATACGAAGCATTCATCCAGGAAGACGGCGTGCCCCACTCTATCTATGAAATAAAAGGCGCAAAGAAATGTGCCATCGAGTTCCGTAGTTTCTCCAAGACTGCCGGATTCACCGGAATACGCTGCGGATACACCGTAGTACCCAAAGAGCTTACTGCCGCCACCCTGGAAGGCGAACGCATCCCGCTGAACAAGCTGTGGAACCGCCGCCAATGCACCAAGTTCAACGGCACCAGCTACATCACCCAACGAGGTGCCGAAGCCATCTACACCCCCGAGGGCAAGCGACAGATAAAGGAAACGATTGACTATTATATGAACAATGCCCGTACGATGAAGGAAGGCCTCGAAGCCTCCGGACTGAAAGTGTACGGCGGAGTGAATGCTCCCTACATCTGGCTGAAGACTCCCAACGGAGTAGGTTCCTGGAGATTCTTTGAACAGATGTTATACGAAGCCAACGTGGTGGGTACACCGGGCGTAGGTTTCGGACCCAGCGGCGAAGGATATCTCCGGTTGACCGCCTTTGGCACACACGAAGATTGCGTGGAAGCCATGAGACGCATCCGGAACTGGCTGAAATGATTTTTTCTCACTACTAACTACTATACAATAGCGCTACACTATAGGTGAGTCGGACTGATCATCCGCAATTGTCTAAACTAAAAGGTAAAAAGGTATGAAAACAAAAAGCGTTAAATTGGGGGTAATAGCCATGCTATTATCAATCACAATGCCTTTCACAGCAAAGGCTCAGGACAAAGTAGAAGCATCAGTAGGCGCCGACCTCGTAAGTGGTTACATCTGGCGTGGTCAGGACTTGGGAGGTGTAAGCCTTCAGCCTGGCGTATCCGTTGCCTATAATGGTTTCTCTTTGGGAGCTTGGGGATCAGTAGGACTTGAGAGCACCGACACAAAGGAATTTGACCTGACATTGGGATATTCGACAGGAGGTTTCAGCGTATCGGTGACGGATTATTGGTTCAACGGCGGCCCCGGTTATTTTCATTATGGCGCCCGCAACACAACTCATGTTTTTGAAGGACAACTTGGTTATGACTTCGGCCCCCTGGCCGTGAACTGGTACACGAACTTTGCCGGTGCCGATGGCTTTGACAAAGACGGTGACAGAGCTTATTCATCTTACGTCTCCGTAGCCGCTCCCTTCACACTGGGAGGTTTGGACTGGACTGCCGAAGTAGGTGCCACTCCCTGGGCTACGAGCTTCTATGGTGCCAATGGCTTTGCCGTATGCGACTTCAGCCTGGGTGTATCGAAAGAGGTAAAGGTTACCGATTCATTCTCACTTCCGCTGTTTGCCAAAGCAACCTGGAACCCGAGAACCGAAGGTGCATACTTTGTTGTCGGACTGAGTTTCTAAAAAAGAGTGTAGAATAGTAAATAGTTTAAAGTATGAAAAAGATTGAAGCTATTATCCGCAAGACAAAGTTCGAGGAAGTGAAGGACGCACTGCTCGAAGCGGACATTGAATGGTTCTCTTACTACGAAGTAAGGGGCATCGGGAAGTCCAGGCAAGCCCGCATCTACCGTGGTGTGATGTACGACACCAGCTCTATCGAACGAATCCTGATCTCCATCGTAGTGCGCGATAAAAATGCAGAGAAGACCGTACAGGCCATCATCAACTCTGCACAGACCGGCGAAATCGGTGACGGACGTATCTTCGTCATTCCTATCGAAGATGCCATCCGCATCCGCACTGCCGAGAGAGGCGACATCGCCCTCTATAATGCCGAAAAAGAAAGATAACAGGCAGCATCAAACCACCACCCGCCGGACAGCGTGCCCGGTGAGAAGCAAAAATACAATACAACTAAATAGTTAAGAGATTATGGATAAACATATAAAACGCAGTTTTGCCCGACTGTGTATAGCCACTGCTATATTCATGGCATTCTGCTTTACCACAGATATTTATGCACAAGATGCCGCAGCTACGGAGGATGTAGCGGCAGCGGTAACAGAAGTAATCACCGCAACAGAAATCCCCGTTGAAGCGGCCGCAGCACCCGATAACATCGGCGAACTGGCCAACGGATTGAACACCGTTTGGATGCTGCTCGCAGCCATGCTAGTATTCTTCATGCAGCCGGGATTCGCACTGGTAGAAGCAGGCTTCACCCGCACCAAGAACACCGCCAACATCCTGATGAAGAACCTTGTGGACTTCATGTTCGGTTCCCTGCTCTACTGGTTCATCGGTTTCGGACTGATGTTCGGCATAGGCGGATTCATCGGAATGCCCCACTTCTTCGACCTCTCGTTCTATGACGGCGGCGGACTTCCCTCGGAAGGCTTCCTCATATTCCAGACGGTGTTCTGCGCCACAGCAGCCACTATCGTATCTGGAGCAATGGCAGAACGCACCAAGTTCTCCATGTATCTGGTCTACACCATCTGTATCAGCGTCATCATTTACCCGGTTTCCGGTCACTGGACCTGGGGCGGCGGTTGGCTGATGAACGGCGAAGCAGGTTCGTTCATGATGGATACGTTCGGAACAGTCTTCCATGACTTCGCCGGGTCTACAATCGTACACTCCGTAGGCGGTTGGATTGCCCTGGTAGGTGCAGCCATCCTCGGCCCGCGTATCGGCAAGTACACCAAGGACGGCAAGTCGAAAGCTATTCCGGGGCACAACCTTACGCTGGCAGCACTGGGTGTATTCATCCTTTGGTTCGGCTGGTTCGGATTCAACCCGGGTTCACAGTTGGCAGCTGCTTCTACGGCAGATCAGATAGCCATCTCACACGTATTCCTCACTACCAACCTGGCCGCTTGTGCCGGAGGTTTCTTCGCACTTTGCATCAGTTGGTGGAAGTATAGCAAACCATCCCTGTCACTCACACTGAATGGTATCCTGGCAGGTCTGGTAGGTATCACGGCAGGTTGCGACATGGTTTCGGCAACGGGTGCTGTTGTCATCGGCGCCATCTGTGGCATCGTGATGATATTCTCGGTAGAGTTCATCGACAGAGTGCTGAAGATTGACGACCCTGTGGGTGCATCTTCCGTACACGGTGTTTGCGGTTTCCTCGGAACGGTGCTCACCGGATTGCTCTCTACCAGTGAAGGTCTGTTCTACGGAGCAGGAGCAGGATTCTTCCTCGCACAGTTGTTCGGCGCACTCGTAGTAGGCGCATGGGCGGCAGGCATGGGATTCGTCATCTTCAAGGCTCTTGACAAGATACACGGACTCCGCGTTTCCAAGCGCATCGAAGAAGAAGGTCTCGACATCTACGAACACGGAGAGTCGGCCTACAACTAAACATATCATCCCGGTGGGGCTTGGCCGCCCCTCCGGGAACAACAACCCAAGAGTTTTTTTCACTCTAACATAATTTTATAAACCAACAATTACAACTCAAGGTATTATGTCAAAATTGAGATTCAGAGTAGTAGAGACGGCGTTCAAGAAGAAACCCGTTGAAGTGGCAGTTCCGGCGGAACGCCCGTCAGAGTATTTCGCCAAGTATGTATTCAACAAGGACAAGATGTTCAAGTATCTGTCCAGCAAGGTTTATGCCAAGCTGACCGATGTGATTGACAACGGTGCACCGCTGGACCGCAGCATCGCCGATGAAGTGGCGGCAGGCATGAAGAAATGGGCCACCGAAATGGGAGCCACCCATTACACGCACTGGTTCCACCCGCTGACCGAAGGTACTGCCGAAAAGCATGACGCTTTTGTAGAACATGACGGTAAAGGCGGTATGATGGAAGAATTCACCGGCAAGTTGCTCGTGCAGCAAGAACCCGATGCTTCCAGTTTCCCTAACGGTGGTATCCGCAACACTTTCGAGGCTCGCGGTTACTCAGCATGGGACCCCTCTTCACCTGCGTTCATTGTAGACGATACGCTCTGCATACCGACGATTTTCATTGCATATACCGGTGAGTCTCTGGACTACAAGGCACCGTTGCTGAAAGCGCTTCGTGCCGTAGATAAGGCTGCGGTCGACGTATGCCGCTACTTCAACCCGGACGTGAAGAAGGTAGTTGCCTACCTGGGTTGGGAACAAGAGTACTTCCTGATTGACGAAGGTCTGTACGCTGCCCGTCCCGACTTGTTGATGACCGGACGTACGCTGATGGGACACGACAGTGCCAAGAACCAGCAGTTGGAAGACCACTACTTCGGCGCCATTCCGAGCCGCGTAGCCGCCTTCATGAAGGAGTTGGAGATCGAAGCACTGAAGCTCGGCATCCCCGTCAAGACACGTCATAACGAGGTAGCCCCCAACCAGTTCGAGTTGGCTCCTATCTACGAAGAATGTAACCTGGCTGTAGACCACAACATGCTCATCATGGCCTTGATGCGCAAAGTAGCCCGTCACCACGGTTTCCGCGTGCTGCTGCACGAAAAACCGTTCAAAGGTGTCAACGGTAGCGGTAAGCACAACAACTGGTCACTGGGTACCGATACCGGCATCCTGCTGATGGGTCCGGGCAAGACACCCGAAGAAAACCTGCGTTTCATCACCTTCGTAGTGAACACGCTGATGGCCGTTTACAAGCACAACGGATTGCTGAAAGCCAGCATCTCCAGCGCTACGAACGCCCACCGTCTGGGTGCCAACGAAGCACCTCCGGCAATCATCTCTTCCTTCCTGGGCAAGCAGTTGTCTCAAGTACTGGAGCACATCGAAGAAAGTACCAAAGACGACCTCATCAGCCTCAGCGGCAAGCAAGGCATGAAGCTGGATATCCCGCAGATTCCCGAACTGATGATAGACAATACCGACCGTAACCGCACCAGCCCGTTCGCCTTCACCGGAAACCGTTTTGAGTTCCGCGCCGTAGGTTCCGAGGCTAACTGCGCCAGCGCCATGGTTGCCCTGAACGCTGCCGTAGCCGAACAGTTGGTAGAATTCAAGAAAGATGTGGATGCCCTCATCGAGAAGGGTGAACCGAAGATTTCGGCTATCCTCGAAGTGATTCGCAAATACATCAAGATCTGCAAGCCCATCCACTTCGACGGCAACGGCTACAGCGACGAATGGAAAGCCGAAGCTGCCCGCCGCGGTCTAGACTGCGAAACCAGCGTACCCGTCATCTTCGACAACTATCTGAAACCGGAAAGTATCAAGATGTTCGAGACCATCGGCGTGATGACGCAGAAGGAACTCGAGGCCCGCAACGAAGTGAAGTGGGAAACTTACACGAAGAAAATCCAGATCGAAGCCCGTGTACTGGGAGACTTGGCAATGAACCACATCATCCCCGTAGCTACACAGTATCAGACCGACCTGGTGGACAACGTATACAAGATGAAGGACCTCTTCCCCGCAGAAAAGTCAGCAAAGCTCTCTGCCAAGAACCTGGAACTCATCGAAGAGATTGCCGACCGCACCGCCTTCATCATGGAGCATGTAAATGCCATGGTCGAAGCCCGCAAGGTTGCCAACAAGATAGAATGTGAACGCGAAAAAGCCATCGCCTACCACGACACAATTGTGCCGATGATGGAAGAAATCCGCTACCACATCGACAAGTTGGAACTCATCATCGACAACCAGATGTGGACGTTGCCGAAGTATAGAGAACTGCTATTTATAAGATAAAAAAATAGGTAGCTTCACGTAACCGGAAGGAAGCTTGAAAGTGCCCCCGCGGCACAAGTTATCTATTTCTTTTGTTGGTTGTTTTAAGTTTGCAGGGGGAGAGGTACCGTGAGGTAGTTCTCCCTCCCATTTTTTAGTGCCCCGATAGTTGCCGATAGAAACAAAATAGATTATCTTTGTCGACCAATAAAACAACTGTCATAGTATGAAGAAACTACGTACCTGTCATGCAGCGTTGCTGCTGTTCGCACTCCTGTTTGTGCCGATCTATGCATCCGCACAAACCGCCCTGCAAGAGAAACTGAGTCAGATTTCCGCCATCACGGAGACAAAGCCATTGCAATCGACCGAGTTCCAGGAGAAGTATGTCACTTACTTCACCCAACCGCTCGATCATCGCCACCCCGAGAAAGGCAGTTTCCGCCAACGCGTCATCGTGGCCCATGTGGGCTTCGACCGCCCCACGGTGATTGTCACCGAAGGTTATGGAGCCGCTTATGCCGTCAACCCGAAGTTCCGCGAAGAGCTGTCCAGGCTGTTCGATGCTAACATGATATTCGTGGAACACCGCTACTTCCTCGAATCCACCCCCGAGCCCAGAGACTGGCAATACCTCACCGCCGAGAACTCTGCCGACGACCTGCACGCCGTGAATGCCGCCTTCCGCAGCATCTATCCCGGCAAGTGGATTGCTACCGGCATCAGCAAGGGCGGACAGACCACCCTGCTCTACCGCACCTTCTATCCCGACGATGTGGATATCTCCGTTCCCTACGTGGCCCCGCTGTGCTACGACGTGGAAGACGGACGCCACGAACCTTTCCTCCGGAAGGTATCTACGCCCGAAGATCGCAAGAAAGTGCTGGACTTCCAGTTGGAAGTGCTGAAGCGGAGGTCTACGCTGCTACCCCTCTTCAAGAAATATTGCATGAATAACTATATGAAGTTCCGTGTCCCTAACGAAGAAGTATTCGACTATTCGGTACTGGAATATTCCTTTGCCTTTTGGCAATGGGGCACTCCCGTCAGCAGCATCCCCGATCCTTCGGCTTCGGATGAAGTGCTCTTCGAGCATCTGCTCACGGTCAGCAACCCCGACTACTTCATTTCCAACAGTCCCAATGTTTCGTTCTTCGTACAGGCAGCCCGCGAACTGGGTTACTACGGCTACGACATTCGCCCGTTCAAGAAGTACCTCTCCATCACTTCCAGCAAGGGCTATCTGCACCGCCTGATGCTGCCCGAAGAGCTGAAAGACATGCCTTTCGACAAGACGTTGAGCAAGAAAATCACCACCTATCTGAAAGAAAATGACCCCAAGATGATATTCATCTACGGTGAGAACGATCCCTGGACGGCTGCCGGAGTGACGTGGCTCAAAGGAAAGAAGAACGTCCATGTCTTCATCCAGCCCGGCGGCAGTCACCGTACGCGCATCAGCACCCTGCCTGAGGCTGATCAACATGAAGTCATCTCTTTGATAGACAAGTGGTTGAAAGAATAAAAAAACGGATGATGCGTTGAGGTAAAACACATCATCCGTTTCATGCAAACAGACCATGCGTTTGGGGCAAACAGACCATCTGTTTCCGCCCGACGCATGGTCTGTTTTTTTAGTCTATAATTTCAGCATCTTCTATATTGTCTATTGTCTTTGCCGAAGTCCCTTTTCCGGGCGTTTGGGGCCGGCGGCGGGTAAACGTGAACCAGTTCAGCAACTCCGAAGCGGCATATACCAAACTACTGATGCCGATAATGATGAATGCCGTGGAGCGCACGCCCATCGGATTGAACAACGCAAGCAGTCCGGCAAGCAGAATCAGAACCGGAACGACATAGAATCCCCCCGGAACCGGCATCCAACGACGGGCTGCGGAGAGCGACGCAATCTGTTGCACACCGCCCATCACCAGGATAAATCCGAGCACAAACGTCAGCAAGTCGGCAAAGAAACCGGGCATGATGACCAGCCACAAGCCGAACAACAAACTACCCACACCTTCCACCGGGAAGCGACGACGCACCTCGGCATTCTGTGCAAAGTAGCCTATGATGCTGATGAGAGATGGCACCATGAAAATGACACCGATCGTAATGACGAAATAATCACCCGCCTGGTCGGGAAACATCACCAGCACCAGTCCGATTATAAGCGCACATATCGCACGCAGAAATGAATAACTTAATCCTTTCATGAGTCTATGATTTTTTGCGAAGATACATTTTTATCCGGATAACTCCGCAGGAAAATTCGGGAAAATCAATTCATACCCAGCCAGGCATTCAGATCTTCGGCCACAAAAAGCCAGTATAATAGTAGAAGTACCGCAATGATGACGCCTATTGCGACTAAATGTTTTCGTTTCATAGTCAATCCTTTCTTTTTTAGGGTAAATATTCGTTATTTTTGTTGATATAGAACAATATTTCAAGAAATTTGTTCTAATGAAGAAAAAAAGTAAGATTTGTTTTGGCGTTCCAAACAAAGTGCTTATATTTGCCCCCCAGTTAAGACAAAAAAGACAATGAGAACAATGTTAGTAAATACATATTGGTGGTGGCACCCGTTACAACTCCGACAGTCGTAAGGGAGCAGCGCTCGTATGTATATATGTAATATATAAATAAAAAAAGAAAGAGCCCTGTCGCACCAAGCGACAGGGCTCTTTTCGTTTAGGGAAGTCAATAAACAGCATCGTAAACAATTAAACAATAAACAATATGAGTTTCTTAGTTGACAAAGAAGGCTATTACGGAGAATTCGGCGGGGCATACGTCCCCGAAATCCTCCACAAGTGTGTAGAAGAACTGCAAAACACCTACCTCGGCGTACTGCAAAGTGAAGACTTCAAGCGCGAATACGACCAGTTGCTGCGCGACTACGTAGGCCGTCCTTCCCCACTCTACCTGGCACACCGGTTATCCGAGAAGTACGGTTGCCGAATCTACCTGAAACGGGAAGACCTGAACCACACCGGCGCCCACAAAATCAACAACACCATCGGCCAAATCCTCTTGGCACGCCGCATGGGCAAGCACCGCATCATCGCCGAAACCGGTGCCGGACAGCACGGCGTAGCCACCGCCACCGTCTGCGCCCTGATGAACATGGAGTGCATCGTCTACATGGGCAAGACCGACGTAGAACGCCAGCACATCAACGTAGAGAAGATGAAGATGCTGGGCGCCACCGTAGTCCCCGTCACCAGCGGCAACATGACGCTGAAGGACGCCACCAACGAGGCCATCCGCGACTGGTGCTGCCATCCGTCGGACACCTATTATATAATAGGCTCCACCGTCGGCCCGCATCCCTACCCCGATATGGTAGCCCGCCTGCAATCGGTCATCAGCGAAGAAATCAAGAAGCAGCTCCTGGAGCACGAAGGACGCGACTGTCCCGACTACCTCATCGCCTGCGTAGGTGGAGGAAGCAACGCCGCCGGCACCATCTACCACTACATCGACGACGCCCGCGTACAAATCGTCCTCGCCGAAGCAGGAGGCAAAGGGATAGAGACCGGCATGACCGCCGCCACCATCGCCCTGGGCAAGCTCGGCATCATCCACGGCTCCCGCACCTACGTCATTCAGGACGAGGACGGGCAGATAGAAGAACCCTACTCCATCTCCGCCGGACTGGATTATCCGGGCATCGGCCCCATGCACGCCAACCTTGCCGCCCAACGCCGGGCGCTCGTCCTTTCCGTCAACGACGACGAGGCCATCCGCGCCGCCTACGAACTGACGAAACTCGAAGGCATCATCCCCGCCTTGGAAAGCGCCCACGCCCTGGGTGCGCTGGAGAAGATGACATTCCGACCGACCGACGTCGTGGTACTGACGGTTTCGGGAAGGGGAGACAAGGATATAGAGACTTATCTGAATTATGAGTTATAATTAAAAAAGACATACCGTTATGAAACAATACCAATACACCACCGTCAGCCGCACCGTACTCGGCGACCTGCACACCCCGGTGAGCACCTACCTCAAAGTACGCGACATCTTCCCCCAGAGCGCCCTCATGGAGAGCTCCGACTATCACGGCAGCGAGAACAACCGCTCCTTCATCGGCCTCTGCCCCGTGGCAAGCGTCAGCATCGACCACGGCACCGCCGTCTTCCGCCTGCCCGACGGCAGTCGCGAAGAACACCCCGTATGCGACGGCAGCAACGAAGCCCCCGACGGCTACCGCGTAGAAACCGCCTTGAGCGATTTCCTCTCCCGCTTCCGCGTAGAAGGCGAGTACAGCGAATACTGCGGCCTCTACGGCTACACCTCCTTCAACGCCGTGCGCTACTTCGAGAACATCCCCGTGAAGGACAGCCGCGAAGCCACCAACGACGCGCCCGATATGCTATACATATTATACAAATATCTCATCGTCTTCAACGACTTCAAGAACGAAATGCTGTTGCTGGAAATGCTGCAAGACGGCGAAACCAGCGAACTGGACCAGGTGCAGAAAGCCATCCACAACCGCAACTACACCGCCTACGATTTCCGCGCCGTAGGCGAAACCACCTCCCCCCTCACCGACGAGGAGCACAAGGCGAACATCCGCCGCGGCATTGCCCACTGCCTGCGCGGCGATGTCTTCCAGATTGTCCTCTCCCGCCGCTTCGAGCAGCGCTTCACAGGCGACGACTTCAAGCTCTACCGCGCCCTGCGCAGCATCAACCCCTCGCCCTATCTGTTCTACTTCGACTTCGGCGGCTTCCGCATCTTCGGCTCCTCGCCCGAGACACACTGCCGCATCGACGGCTGCCGCGCCTACATCGACCCCATCGCCGGAACCACCAAGCGCACCGGTGATGCCCGCCAAGATGCCGTCAACGCCCAATACCTGCACGACGACCCCAAGGAGAACGCCGAGCACGTGATGCTGGTAGACCTGGCACGCAACGACCTCAGCCGCAACTGCCACGACGTAAAGGTGGACTTCTACAAAGATACGCAGTATTACAGCCACGTCATCCACCTCGTCAGCCGCGTCAGCGGTACGCTGGATGAAGGCGCCAACCCCATAAAAGCCTTCATCGACACCTTTCCCGCCGGCACGCTGAGCGGTGCGCCCAAAGTACGTGCCATGCAGCTCATCAGCGAAATGGAACCCCACAACCGCGGCGCCTACGGTGGCTGCATCGGCTTCATCGGACTGGACGGCTCGCTGAACCAGGCCATCACCATCCGCACCTTCGTCAGCCGCAACGGTATACTTTGGTTCCAGGCAGGCGGCGGCATCGTGGCAAAGAGCAACGACGAGTACGAGCTGCAAGAAGTGAACAATAAACTCGGTGCGCTGAAGAAAGCAATCATCATGGCAGAAAAAATGTAAAACAGAACGAAATGAAAACAGTAATCATAGACAACTACGACTCCTTCACCTACAACCTGTCCCACCTGGTGAAAGAGCTTGGCGCAACGGTAGACGTACTGCGCAACGACCGCTTCCTCCTCCAAGACCTGGAGCCATACGACAAGATCATCCTCTCCCCCGGCCCCGGCATCCCCGAGGAAGCAGGACTGCTGCTCGACGTCATCCGCACCTACGCCGGACGGAAACCCATCCTCGGCGTCTGCCTGGGCGAACAAGCCATCGGGCAGGTATTCGGCGGCACACTGACTAACCTGAGTGACGTCTTCCACGGCGTACAAACCCCGGTCCGACTGGTAGAACCGGACTACATCTTCCGCGGTCTGCCGGAAGAAATCCCCGTAGGCCGCTACCACTCCTGGGTAGTCTCCACCGAAGGACTGCCCGAAGACCTGGTAGTGACCGCCGTCAGCCCCGAAGGGCAAATCATGGCGCTGAAGCACCGCCGGTACGACGTTCACGGCATCCAGTTCCACCCCGAATCCGTGCTGACGCCGGACGGAAAACAGATAATGAAGAACTGGCTTTTCATCTGAAACAGCGCAGCCTTTTAATTATTAATTTTTAATTTTCAATTCTCATGAAAACAATATTATCCCGCCTCTTCAACCACGAAGAGCTTACCTCGGAGGAAACCAAGCAAATCCTCCTCAACATCACCCGAGAGATGTATCCCGAGGCACAAATCGCTGCCTTGCTCACCGCCTTCCAGATGCGCGGCATCACCGTGGACGAACTCATCGGCTTCCGCGAAGCACTGATGGAAACGCGCGTCCCCATAGACTTCAGTCCCTACCGTCCCATCGACATCGTAGGCACGGGCGGCGACGGCAAAAACACATTCAACATCTCCACCTGCGCCTGCTTCGTAGTGGCAGGAGCCGGCTACAAGGTTGCCAAGCACGGCAACTACGGCGCTACCTCCGTCAGCGGGGCAAGCAACGTCATCGAGCAGCACGGCGTCCGCTTCACCAACGACCCCGACACGCTACGCCGCAGCATGGACGAGTGCAACATCGCCTACCTGCACGCACAGCTTTTCAATCCGGCAATGAAATTCGTCGGCCCCGTTCGCAAGGCGCTCGGTGTGCGCACGCTCTTCAATCTGCTGGGCCCGTTGGTCAACCCCTGCAAGCCCGCCTACCAGCTGCTCGGTGTGGCCGACCTCTCGCAGATGCGCCTCTACACCAACGTATTCTACAAGCTGGGCATCGACTTTGCCGTAGTCAACAGCCTGGACAGCTACGACGAAATCTCCCTCACCGACGAGTTCAAGGTGATGACGCGCCACTACGAACGCATCTACCGTCCGCAGGCGCTCGGCTTCAGTGATGCCCGCCCCGAAGAACTCTTTGGCGGTGCGTGCAAGGAAGACGCCGCCCGCATCTTCGACAACATCCTCCGTTGCCAGGCCACACCGGCGCAGACGCAGTGCGTCATCGTCAACGCCGCCTTCGCCATCCAAATTATGGAGCCGCAGAAGGAGATCGAAGAGTGCATCGCCATCGCCCACGAGTCGCTGGAAAGCGGACGGGCGCTGGAGACGCTGAAGAAATTCATAGAAATCAATAATTAAACTCACCACAGATTACACAGATTTACACAGATTATTTCTTTAAATACAGATTACTTTAAAATCTGTGTTAATCTGTGTAATCTGTGGTGAATCAAAAAACATACAATCATGAACGATATCTTATCCGAAATAATAGCAAACAAGCAGGTCGAGATAGCCATGCAGAAGCAAGCCGTCTCCCGCGAGCATCTGATGGAACAGGTCGAAGCCATCTTACAGGAAGATGCCTCCCCCCGCCGCAGCATGAAGCGTGCCCTCGCCGCCTCGTCCACCGGCATCATCTCCGAGTTCAAGCGCCGCTCCCCCTCCAAAGGCTGGATACACCCCGACGCCCAAGCGGACGTCATCCCCCCGGCCTACGAGTCCGCCGGCGCTGCCGCCCTCTCCATCCTCACCGACGAGAAGTTCTTCGGCGGCACCCTGCGCGACATCCGCACTGCCCGCCCCCTGGTCGGCATCCCCATCCTGCGCAAGGACTTCATCATCGACAGCTACCAACTGCTGCAAGCCCGCATCGTCGGTGCCGACGCCGTGCTGCTCATCGCCGCCTGCCTCACGCCCGAACAATGCGCCACCCTCACCGCCCAAGCCCACGAACTCGGTCTCGAAGTGCTGCTCGAAGTTCACAGCCCCAGCGAGCTCTCCTATATAAATAAGGAAGTAGATATGGTAGGCGTCAACAACCGCAACCTCGGCTCGTTCGTCACCGACGTGGAAAACTCCTTCCGCATCGCCGAACAACTGCGCGAAGCCGTCCTTGCAGTAAGTTCCGTCCCGGGAAGCAGCGAGCAAGAAAGCTCCGCCCCGGACACCCTCCCCCTCCTCGTCTCCGAAAGCGGCATCTCCAGTCCCGACACCATCCGCAGCCTGCGCACCGCCGGCTTCCGTGGTTTCCTCATCGGAGAAACGTTTATGAAGACCGGACAACCGGGTGAGGCGCTCAAAGAAATGATAAGTAATTTGTAATCATCGCCCTATGAATTTAATAACCAAAGTATGCGGCATGACCCGCGCCGACAACATCCGCAGCGTAGAGCAACTGGGCGTAGACATGATAGGTTTCATCTTCTACCCCAAGTCCCCCCGCTGCCTGCTCGAAATGCCCGACTACCTGCCCACCCGTGCCAAGCGCGTCGGCGTCTTCGTCAACGCGAGCAAGGAAGACATCCTCATGTATGCCGACCGCTTCGCCCTGGACTGCATCCAGCTCCACGGCAGCGAATCACCCGAATACTGCCGTTCCCTGCTCGCCGCCGGCCAGCGTCTTATCAAGGCATTCTCCATCGCCCTGCCCAAAGACCTGCTCGCCGTCTCCGCCTACAACGGCCTGTGCGACTACTACCTCTTCGATACCAAAACCCCGCAGTACGGTGGCTCCGGCAACCAGTTCGACTGGAACATCCTGAACCGCTACAACGGCCCCACTCCCTTCCTGCTCAGCGGCGGAATCAATTCTTATAGCGCCAAAGCCATCAAAGAATTCCATCACCCCCGCTTTGCCGGCATCGACCTCAACAGCCGTTTTGAAACCGCTCCGGGCATCAAAGATGTAGAACGCATCGAAACATTTCTGAAAGAACTCTGACGATGTAAACAACCCATTCGTCTTATAATTTATCTCACGTAATTTATAATTAGTAATCAGTAATTTAAAATAGTATGAATCGCATTAACCAACTCTTCCAGGACAGCCCCAAGAACCTGCTGTCCATCTACTTCTGCGCCGGCTGTCCCACCCTCGACGGTACCGCCGACGTCATCCGCGCCCTCGAACGCAACGGCGTGCAAATGATTGAAATCGGCATTCCCTTCAGCGACCCCATGGCAGACGGCATCGTCATCCAGAACGCCGCCACCCGCGCCTTGCGCAACGGTATGTCCCTCCGCCTCCTCTTCGAGCAACTGCGCGACATCCGCCGCGACGTCCGCATCCCTCTCGTCCTGATGGGCTACCTCAACCCCATCATGCAGTTCGGCTTCGAAGCCTTCTGCCGGCAGTGCGCCGAGTGCGGCATCGACGGCGTCATCATCCCCGACCTCCCCTTCCGCGACTACGAAGCGTCCTACAAAGCCATCGCCCTGAAATACGACATCCGCGTCATCATGCTCATCACCCCCGAAACCAGCGAAGCCCGCGTCCGCGAAATCGACGCCCACACCGACGGTTTCATTTATATGGTGTCCAGTGCCGCCACCACCGGCGCCCAACATGATTTCGACGCCGCCAAGCAATCCTACTTCAAGAAGATAGAAGACCTGCAACTGCGCAACCCCCGCATGGTCGGCTTCGGCATCAGCAACAAGCAGACCTTCGACGCCGCCTGCGCCCACTCCTCCGGCGCCATCATCGGCAGCCGCTTCGTCACCCTGCTCAACGAAGCTGACGGCGATGCGGAAAAAGCGATCACGCAACTGAAAGAAGACCTGAAGAAGTAATTAATAAATTGCTTGCAAATGCACTCATTTTTAGGCACGGATTACGCGAATTTTTCTAACTCAACCATACAATTACGCAGCTTTTAATCCGCGTAATCCGTGTAATCCATACCTAAAATGGATTCAGCATATCACTTTTTTCGTTATCTTTGTGCCCAAAAAAGAACCCAAATGCGATGTTCATGAAAGTTGATTGCCCTTCCGTATTGCTGATTTACACTGGCGGAACTATCGGAATGATAGAAAACCCCGAGACCGGTGCCCTCGAAAACTTCAACTTCGACCACCTGCTCAAGCACGTCCCCGAGCTGAAACGTTTCAACTACCGCATCTCCTCCTACCAGTTCGATCCGCCTATCGACTCCTCCGACATGGAACCCTCCCTTTGGGCGAAGATAGTCAAAATCATCAACTACAACTACGACTACTTCGACGGCTTCGTCATCCTACACGGCACCGACACCATGTCCTACACCGCATCTGCCCTCAGCTTCATGCTTGAAAACCTCTCCAAGCCCGTCATCCTCACCGGCTCGCAGCTCCCCATCGGCACCCTGCGCACCGACGGCAAAGAGAACCTCATCACCTCCATCGAGATAGCCGCCGCCAAGAACCCCGACGGCACCCCGATAGTGCCCGAAGTCTGCATCTTCTTCGAAAACGAACTGATGCGCGGCAACCGCACCACCAAGATCAACGCCGAAAACTTCAACGCCTTCCGGTCGTTCAACTACCCCCCGCTCGCCAAAGCCGGCATCCACATCCGCTACAGCGAGCACCGCATCCGCCGTCCCGACCTGTCGCGCCCCATGAAGCCCCACTACCTCTTCGACACTAACGTCGTCGTACTCACCCTCTTCCCCGGCATCCAGGAGACCATCATCAACTCCGTGCTCCACGTTCCCGGTCTGAAAGCCGTCGTGCTCAAAACCTTCGGCTCCGGCAACGCCCCGCAGAAGGACTGGTTCATCCGCCAACTCAAAGACGCCACCGACCGCGGCATCGTCATCGTCAACATCACCCAGTGCCAAAGCGGTGCCGTCGAGATGGAACGCTACGAAACCGGCCTGCAACTTCTCCAAGCCGGCGTCATCAGCGGTTACGACAGCACCCCCGAATGCGCCGTCACCAAACTCATGTTCCTCCTCGGCCACGGTCTGAGCCAAGCCGAAATCCGCTACCGAATGAATTCCGATCTGGCCGGAGAAATTAGCAAACAATAACCTTTAAAAAAATGTATTTTATTTTACTAAACCTGTGATTTACAGGAAAAAAAGCCATTCAATATTTGACGATATTAGGACTAAACTTGTTTTATCTGCCCAAACAAAACATTAAATAGTGTTAACTAACGTGCTTTTCTTTACCATAAATAAGGCGTATTAGTTTAATTAAGTGTATTTTTGCTTGTGATCAAATAAAGCAACTGTTAAGGGTGGGAAAAAGCACCAGATATGGAGGCCCGTTTCTGTACACAGCTTTTATTGGTTGAAGAAATTGAAATAACTTATTAACATCCTATTTATTGCAACTAAATAAGCAAACATAACAATGAAGAAGATATTATTTGTAGACGATAAACCTGCCATAGGCAAGGTACTCTCAGTGTATTTGGGCCAGGAAAACGAGCTGGTATATTTAGAAGATCCCATTCAAGCCATCGAGTGGCTGAACGAAGGAAACGAACCGGCTCTCATCATCTCCGACATCCGTATGCCCAAAATGACCGGAAGTGAATTTCTGGCTTATCTGAAAGGTAATGCAATGTTTAAAGATATTCCGGTTGTCATGCTTTCCAGTGAAGAGAGTACCACTGAACGCATTCACCTCCTCGAAGCCGGAGCCGAAGATTATATTCTGAAGCCCTTCAACCCGATGGAACTCAAGGCCCGTATTAAGAAATTCCTCTGAACAGAATGAGATTATGATGGATATGTTATACTATATTTACGTAGGGAACAACCGTACCACAATCGAACACCTGAATAAAGTGACGAATGGTATGTTCATGGCTGTCTCTTCGTGCAATAAAGCAGCGAAAGTCATTGACGGCATTCGCGAAAGATATAACACATCCCTACTTTACGAACAGAGCAATGATGCAGAAAAAGACAGTCAGGAAATTGCTTTCCTGCACAAGCGCTTTCCACGCGTCTATATAATCCTTGTCACAGAGAAACTGTTAAGCGAGCACCGAAAAATTTACTTGCAAGCGGGGGTCAATAATACGTTATCCCCCACTGCCAGTGAAGACAGCATTCAGCAGATGACCAAATTCTTAGTTCTTCGCAAAGAGCATAGATTGCAAGAATTCAGCCAAACTCACCGCAAACTCCTCAACACTTTCCAGTTACCAATCTGGAAACGTGCATTTGACATCCTTTTTGCACTTGCAGTATTGATTATACTATCTCCCCTGCTCATTGCCACGGCAATTGCCATCCGCATGGAGAGCAAGGGCAAAATAATCTACAAATCACAACGCGTCGGGAGCAACTACAAGATATTCGATTTCTTGAAATTCCGTTCCATGTACACCAATGCGGACAAGCGGTTGAAGGAACTGAACGCCCTCAACCAGTATAAGATAGAAGAAGAACTGACGGATGAGCGCCCCGAGATTCGTTTTGACGATCTCATAGGCACCCCCGAAGAAGAAGCTTCCCTATTCATTTCGGACGATTTTGTAATCTCCGAAGAAGAACTGTTAAAGAAGAAAGAACAAAGCAAACAAAATACGTTTGTCAAGTTGGAGAACGATCCGCGCGTCACCCGCGTCGGCCGTTTCATCCGCAAATACAGCATTGACGAACTCCCCCAACTCTTCAACGTCCTGAAAGGCGACATGAGCATCGTCGGCAACCGCCCCCTGCCCCTCTACGAAGCAGAACTGCTGACCAGCGACACCTACATCGAACGTTTCATGGCCCCCGCCGGACTGACCGGATTATGGCAAGTAGAAAAGCGTGGTGGTGCCGGCAAACTGTCCGCCGAAGAACGGAAACAGCTGGATATAAAATATGCCCGCGAATTTTCATTCTGGATGGATATGAAAATTCTGCTGAAAACGGTAACAGCATTTGTGCAGAAAGAGAACGTATAATTAAAAACAGTAAGAACTATATTAGTTTTAATATGATAAGAAGATATACCAAACTCATAGTTTACAGCCTAATCCTCTCAGGATTGCTGGCGGTGCCGTTATCTGCAACAGCGCAGGAGTTGACGAGGGAAGAACGTCTCAAGGCTTTGGAAAGACTGAAAATGGAAGATGAAAAGATGGAAGCCAATACATTGGGGCTTGCTACTCAAAATGTTCCGACAGAATTAGAGAAATTAGAGCTCCCTCCACTTTCTGTATTTTTAGATGCTGTGACAGAGAATGCAACTGTAAAGCGTGCGCAGTCACAAGTGGAGCAAGTCAAGAATGAATACCGCCTACAAAAACGGGATTGGCTGAACTATTTTCGTCTAAATGGTAATTATTCTTATGGACGCTATAATATTATTGGCAATGCAAGTGATGAGTTTACCCCTGCATACCAGACAACGATGGAAAATGCACAGCATACTTTCAATGTAGGGGCCAGTGTAGGCGTTAGTATTGGAGATTTAGTGAACCGTCCTCTTAAATTAAAAAAATACAGATATGATATTGAGCAATTACAATATGTTCAAGAAGAAGTGATGGAAGAGCGTCGGTTGAGAGTATTGGAAGCATATAATGCAGTAACAGAACAACTTGCTACGATTAAAGCAAAAGCAGAAACTGCAGCACTATATAATGCGCAAATGAAAATATCTGAAAATAACTTCATACAAGGCTCAATAGATATTATATCTCTGTCCTTGGAACGTTCACGTCGCACCGGTGCTGTTACCAATTATGAGCAGAGTCGTGTGGCTCTCCATAAATCAATCATACTATTAGAGATGCTGACTAATTTAAAAATAATCAAAGAAAAATAGATATTTACTATGGATATTGCACAATTTATAT
>JAUUPT010000041.1 GCA_030843315.1 Bacteroidaceae bacterium
TACCGCTTTTTCTATTATATGTTACTTGTTTGTTTATAGATATTAGTGCACTTCCTCAAAATCAGCATCTTGTACATTATCTCCATGCTTGCTGTTGTCCTGAGAGCCACCGGCCTGTCCATTCATATCCGGACCAGCCTGTGCACCACCTTGGGCACCGCTCTGAGCATACATTTCAGCGCTGGCAGCCTGGAAAGCTGTATTCAGTTCTGCCATAGAAGCGTCTACAGCAGCGAGATCCTGAGCCTTGTGAGCATCTTTCAGTTTCTGCAGAGCAGCTTCAATCGGAGCCTTCTTGTCGGCAGGCAACTTGTCGCCCAACTCCTTCAACTGATTCTCGGTAGTGAAAATCATTGAGTCGGCCTGGTTCAGCTTGTCAACTTTCTCACGTTCCTTCTTGTCAGCTTCTGCATTAGCCTCAGCTTCAGCCTTCATCTTTTCGATTTCGTCCTTGCTCAAACCACTGGAAGCCTCGATACGGATAGCTTGTTCCTTACCGGTAGCCTTATCCTTGGCAGATACCTTCAAGATACCGTTGGCGTCGATGTCGAACGTTACCTCAATCTGAGGAATACCACGACGAGCCGGAGCGATACCTGTCAGGTTGAACTGACCGATTGATTTATTCTGAGCAGCCATCGGACGTTCACCCTGCAATACGTGGATGGTCACTTCCGTCTGGTTGTCGGCAGCCGTAGAGAAAGTTTCGCTCTTCTTGCACGGAATAGTGGTGTTGGCATCAATCAACTTCGTCATTACACCACCCATAGTTTCGATACCCATAGACAGCGGAGTAACATCCAGCAATACCACACCTTTGATTTCATCCGTCAACACAGCGCCTTGTACGGCAGCACCTACGGCTACTACTTCATCGGGGTTCACACCCTTGGAAGGAGTTTTGCCGAAGAACTTCTCTACCAACTCCTGTACAGCCGGAATACGAGAAGAACCACCTACGAGGATTACTTCGTCGATATCAGCGTTGCTCAATCCGGCATCGCTCATAGCCTTCTTACACGGTTCCAAACAAGCCTGGATCAAACTGTGAGCCAGTGCCTCGAACTTAGCACGAGTCAGTGTCTTAACCAAGTGCTTGGGCACACCGCCTACCGGCATGATGTACGGCAAGTTGATTTCAGTGCTTGAAGAAGAGGACAACTCAATCTTAGCCTTTTCAGCAGCCTCTTTCAGACGTTGCATAGCCATCGGATCCTGAGTCAGGTCGGCACCTTCGTCATTCTTGAATTCATCTACCAACCAGTTGATGATTACCTGGTCGAAGTCGTCACCACCGAGGTGGGTATCACCGTTGGTTGACAAAACTTCGAATACACCGCCACCGAATTCGAGGATGGAGATATCGAATGTACCACCACCAAGGTCGAATACGGCAACCTTCATATCTTTATTTGCCTTGTCGATACCGTAAGCCAAAGCTGCGGCAGTCGGTTCGTTGACGATACGTTTTACTTCGAGTCCGGCAATCTGACCGGCTTCTTTCGTAGCCTGACGCTGAGAGTCGGAGAAGTAAGCCGGAACGGTGATAACGGCTTCCGTTACTTCTTGTCCCAGGTAGTCTTCGGCAGTTTTCTTCATCTTCTGCAGTATCATTGCAGAGATTTCCTGCGGAGTATAGTGGCGTCCGTCGATGTCGACACGCGGCATGTTGTTTTCGTTCACAACTTTATAAGGCATACGGGCTATTTCCTTCTGCACTTGTCCCCAATTCTCACCCATGAAGCGTTTGATGGAGAAGACAGTTCTCGTCGGGTTTGTGATAGCCTGACGCTTGGCAGGGTCACCAATTTTACGTTCACCGCCGTCAACAAATGCTACTACAGAAGGAGTAGTACGTTTACCTTCGCTGTTTGCAATTACTACAGGTTCGTTACCTTCGAATACGGCAACACAAGAGTTTGTAGTTCCTAAGTCAATACCAATAATTTTTCCCATGATCGTTATTTTTTTATTTGTTATTATTCAAGTTCGGTGTCCGCCGCAGTGGCAGACGCCAATAAAAAGACAAACCTCGTGCCAAATTGTTCAGAAGGGTGGCAGATTTCTGATTCTGACAGTCCGGCTGTCAATCTGGCAGAAATAAAAGATATTTTCCTGTCCGAAATTACCATTTGTTAATTCCCATACCATTCAAAAGGTCTACTTTTGCCGAGCATTTAAAGACTGTTTGCCATTTGGGGCAGATGAAACGATGATTATGGCACTTAGTAGGGATGAGAGATACTCGTGATACAGATGAGCCCCCTTCTTACTTATACTTAAATAAGAATCATCCCGGATGATGGTAGGAATCATGTATGATGATTATGGAAATCATGTATGATGATTATAGGAATCATGTATAATGATTATACCCCCACCATAGGACAGTGCCTGGCTGAGTTACTAACAAAGAATAACTGAATATACTATATAATAAGACTGAAGATTATGGAAAAGATGAGAGACAGTATCGACTTCAAGAACACGGACATCACAACATTGTTCCGCAGGCTGTTGCTCCCTACTGTATTTGGGATGATGTTCTCGGCGTTGTTCGTTATCACGGACGGTATCTTTGTGGGCAAGGGTATCGGCAGTGACGCTTTGGCAGCGGTCAACATTGTGGCGCCGCTGTGGTTGTTTTCTACGGGCATCGGACTGATGTTCGGTGTGGGCGCATCGGTGGTGGCGTCCATTCATTTGTCGCACGGCAAGGTGAAGGTGGCGCGCATCAACATCACGCAGGCGGTGGTGATATCCTCGCTGCTGCTGATGTGTACCTCTGCCCTGTTCTGCACGTTTGCCCCGGAACTGGTGAGCCTGTTGGGCGGTTCGGAACGGCTCATGCCACTGGCGGTGGAATATATGCTTTGGTTCGTTCCCTTCTCGCTGTTCACGGCATTGCTCAATTCGGGCATGTTCTTTCTGCGGCTGGACGGCTCGCCCAACTTTGCCATGATGTGCAATGTGGTGGCTGCTGTGCTGAATATCCTGTTGGATTATCTGTTCATCTTCCCCTTTGGCTGGGGAATGTTTGGTGCCGCACTGGCCAGTGCCATAGGTACTACGGTGGGTGCATTGATGATAGTCGTCTATCTGATGCGCCGCCGGTGCGCACTGCGTTTCTATGCGTTGAAGCTGAGCCGGAACAGTATGCTACTGCTGCGCCGCAACATCGGCTATATGTGCCGGTTGGGTTCTTCGGCTTTCCTCTGCGAGGTGGCCATTGCCTGCATGATGTTTGTGGGGAATCAGGTGTTCATCCATTATCTGAAGGAAGAAGGGGTGGCGGCATTCAGCATCGCCTGCTATTTCTTTCCTATTATATTTATGGTGTACAATGCCATTGCACAGTCGGCACAGCCCATCATCAGCTACAACTACGGGCTCGGTGAGGAAAGCCGCATACGCCGCACCTATCTGCTGGCACTGAAGACGGCCGTGGGATGCGGGGCTTGTTTCGCGCTGATTACGATGTTGTGCAGCCCGGCGATTGTCGGAATGTTCATCGACCGGAGTTATCCGGCTTATGAAATAGCAGTGAAAGGTCTGCCGTGGTATGCCACCGGATTTGTGTTCTTTGCGGTCAACATCGTGTCCATCGGCTATTTTCAAAGTGTGGAGCGTGCCCGCTATGCCACCCTCATCACCCTGCTGCGCGGCTTCATCTTGCTGACAGCCTGCTTCTTTGCACTGCCGCTGTTCCTGGGCGACCGGGGCATCTGGCTTGCCACCCCGCTTGCCGAACTGCTGACTACGCTCTTTATCCTCGTGAATTATCTCGCGGGGAAAAGGGAGCGCAAGGAAAATTCCATATCTTTGCGACATGGAAACTATGATAGAGAAATTCTACAAAAAGTATAAGCTACCGGAAAAGACCCTGCTCGAACTTCTGTCGCACATGACGGAAGTCCGGTTCGGGAAAGGGGAACTGGTGATAAAGGAAGGAGAAAGGAATACCAATTTTTACCTCTTGAAGCAAGGAATATGGCGCGCCTACTATCTGACGGACGGGACGGAAAACTCCCTGTGGTTCGTCGGCCCGGGCGAGGCGGCATTTTCTTCATGGGGATACGTGAACGGGGAAGCCTCGCACGTCAATATCGAGTCGGTGAACGACACAACAGCCTACTGCATTGGCAAAGCAGAGTTGGAAAACCTCTTTGCACATTCCATCGAGATGGCCAACTTCGGCAGAAAGATCTTTGAACGGGAGATATTATCGGTAGATAATTCGACGATAGCCTATGGCTCCCCGCCCACCGCCAAAGAGCGATATATGACGCTGATGGAAGAAAATCCGGAACTGCTGCAAGACGTGCCGCTCAAGTATCTGGCATCCTACTTATACATCACTCCGCAATCCTTGAGTCGCATACGGGCCGGATTGAGACACAAGAAAAAAGGCTCTTGACAGAAATCATCTGCAAGAGCCTTTTCTATAATTATAAATGAGCGTTACTTCTTCACCAGCACCAACACCAAAGTGTTATCAGCATCATACAGCCCAATGCCTCCGCCTGCCAGTTTACCGAAAGACTGGGCCTCGTTCAGCGCCTTCGTCACACGTCCTTCCACTGCCATATCGGGGCACGCCATCATCGTACTGATGAGTTGCGGAAAAGAGATTGCCGACGGATTCGTCTCGTCCGTCTGGAAAGCGCCGTTAATGATGTTGCAACCGGCATTGCCATGTATCCTCTTTTCAGTCATATCGAACTCGATGAACGGCTGCTTCTCCATGCCGTCGGGAATAGCCTCACCGGCAGCTTCGCTGATTATCCACTTTCCACTCAGGTCAGAGAGCTTGGCAACAGATTCTTTCTTCTGCAACACCACGATGGGGCGATTGGAAGAACCGCACAAAGCGATATTCTCTGTTCCCAGCTTCTTGTACTTCTTCACTTTACCCAAAGCAGATAATACATTATTTTCTATCGTCATGTCGGGGCACATCATACGCGTGCTGCCCAGCGCGCTGAGGTCAATAGTACCCGGTTTGGCATTCACGTCGAACGAACCCATCAGGCGGTTGCAACCACTGTTTCCAAACACTTTTCCTGTTTTGGTATCAAAGCCGATATAAGGGAATTCCTGTCCCGGAGCAGGGACTACAGCCGTACCGTTTATTTCAATAATATTCCACTCGCCGCTGATAGAAGAAAGGGTAGCGGCATTCTTGGTCGATGCACATGATGACAGGCCAATCAAAGCACCTGCCATGCATAGCGAAACAATTACTTTTTTCATTGCTATTCGTTGTTTAAGTTAATTTTTTCGGGGGCAAATATATGTAAAATAACCCAAATGCAAGCAATTTGTTCGAAAATTGAAAGATTTTTCCTGAAAAGTTAAGGGAGTTTATTTCAAAGACGGGTACGTTTTCAGAAAAGACGAGCACGTTTTGAGAAAAGACGGAAACGTTCTATGGAAACTTGGCGGAGTTTCTTCAAAGTATTTAGTAAGATTTTAATGCGTATCTGAGAATTATCTCTTATATTTGCTCTCCGTATTTTTATAAACCTAATAATAACGTAATAGAAGAAATGGGTAAAGTTCTTATTATCGGTGCAGGCGGTGTAGGTACCGTCGTTGCGCACAAAGTGGCTCAGAATCCTGATGTGTTTACTGAAATCATGATTGCCAGCCGCACCAAGTCAAAATGTGACGCCGTTGTAAAAGCGATTGGTAACCCGAACATCAAAACCGCCCAGGTAGATGCCGACAGTGTGGACGAATTGGTGGCACTCTTCAATAGTTTCAAACCCGAGATTGTAATAAATGTTGCCCTACCCTATCAAGACCTCACCATCATGGAGGCTTGCCTGAAGACAGGCGTCAACTATCTGGATACGGCCAACTACGAGCCCAAAGACGTAGCCCACTTTGAATACAGTTGGCAATGGGCATACAAGAAACGTTTCGAGGACGCCGGACTGACAGCTATCCTCGGCTGCGGTTTCGACCCGGGAGTAAGCGGCATCTATACAGCTTATGCCGCCAAGCATTACTTCGACGAGATACAATATCTGGACATCGTGGACTGCAATGCCGGAAATCATCACAAGGCATTTGCCACGAACTTCAACCCGGAAATCAACATTCGCGAGATTACGCAGAACGGACGTTACTACGAAAACGGCCAGTGGGTGACAACCCAGCCTTTGGAAATCCACAAGGACCTGACTTATCCCAATATCGGCCCGCGCGATTCTTATCTACTCTATCACGAAGAGTTGGAATCGCTGGTGAAGAACTTCCCCACCATCAAGCGCGCCCGTTTCTGGATGACGTTCGGGCAGGAGTATCTCACGCACCTGCGTGTGATTCAGAACATCGGCATGGCCCGCATCGACGAAGTGGAGTACAACGGAATGAAGATTGTTCCGCTGCAATTCCTCAAAGCCGTACTCCCCAACCCGCAAGACCTGGGCGAAAACTACGAAGGCGAAACTTCCATCGGCTGCCGCATCCGCGGACTGAAAGAAGGCAAAGAACGTACTTACTATGTATACAATAATTGTAGCCACCAGGAAGCCTACAAAGAAACAGGCATGCAAGGTGTCAGCTACACCACCGGCGTTCCTGCCATGATTGGCGCCATGATGTTCCTCAAAGGACTTTGGAAGAAACCGGGTGTATGGAACGTAGAAGAGTTCAATCCCGATCCGTTCATGGAACAGCTCAACAAGCAGGGCTTGCCATGGCATGAGGTAATCGACGGAGACTTGGAACTCTAATTTTTAACTCTTAATTTTAAATTATCAACGTGAACGTAGGAGATAAAGCGCCCGAAGTACTGGGCATCAACGAGAAAGGCGAAGAAATTCGTTTGAGCGACTATAAAGGAAAGAAGATAGTACTCTATTTCTATCCCAAAGATATGACATCCGGCTGCACGGCACAAGCCTGCAACCTGCGCGATAACTACGCCGACCTGCGCAAAGCCGGTTACGAGATTATCGGTGTGAGTGTGGACAACGAGAAGTCGCACCAGAAATTTATAGAGAAAAACAACCTGCCTTTTACCCTGATTGCCGATACGGACAAGAAGTTGGTAGAGCAATTCGGCGTATGGGGCGAGAAAAGTATGTACGGCCGCAAATATATGGGCACCTTCCGCACCACCTTCATTATCAATGAAGAAGGAGTGATAGAACGTATCATCACGCCGAAGGAAGTGAAAACCAAAGAGCACGCCGCACAAATCCTCTGATTCAGAATTTATAATTTATAATAATGGCAAAGAAAGAAGAACTGATTTTTGAAAACGAAGGTGGTGGCAAAATGGCATCCAGCGAAAAGCTGAAAGCCCTGCAAGCTGCCATGGACAAGATAGAAAAGAGCTTTGGCAAGGGTTCTATCATGAAAATGGGCGACGGCATCGTCGAACAAGTAGAGGTAATTCCCACCGGCTCCATCGGACTGAACGTAGCTCTGGGCGTAGGCGGTTATCCGCGCGGACGTATCATTGAAATCTACGGCCCGGAATCATCCGGTAAAACGACTTTGGCTATCCATGCCATTGCCGAAGCACAAAAGGCGGGAGGTATCGCTGCATTTATTGATGCGGAGCATGCTTTCGACCGTTTCTATGCTGCCAAACTGGGTGTGGATGTAGACAACCTCTTCATCTCCCAACCGGACAATGGTGAGCAGGCATTGGAAATTGCAGAGCAACTGATCCGCTCTTCTGCCATTGACATCATCGTTATCGACTCCGTAGCCGCTTTGACTCCGAAGGCTGAAATAGAAGGTGATATGGGTGAAAACAAGGTCGGTTTGCAAGCACGACTCATGTCGCAAGCCTTGCGTAAGCTGACCGGTACCGTCAGCAAAACACGCACCACTTGCATCTTTATCAACCAGTTGCGCGAGAAGATCGGTGTCATGTTCGGCAATCCCGAAACGACTACCGGTGGTAATGCACTGAAGTTCTATGCATCCGTACGTGTTGACATCCGCGGAGGCCAAGCCATCAAAAATGGTGATGAAGTGCTGGGCAAGCAAACCAAAGTAAAGGTAGTGAAGAACAAAGTGGCTCCTCCTTTCCGCCGGGCAGAATTCGACATCATGTTTGGTGAGGGCATCTCCCGTGCAGGCGAAATCATCGACCTGGGTGCAGACCTCGGCATCATCAAGAAGAGTGGTTCCTGGTTCAGCTACAATGACACGAAGATTGCCCAGGGACGTGATGCTGCCAAGCAGGTCATCCTTGATAACCCGGAATTGGCAGAGGAACTGGAAGGACTTATCTTTGCAGAATTGAAGAAAGACAAGTAATCCACTTCCCTATCTGAATAAAAAAGCCTCCGACTTTCCTTCATTAACCTTAGAGGTCTTGAAGGGAAATCGGAGGTTTCCTCTAAATAATAGTGCTTATTCCAGACTTTCCAGACGCTTCTCCAAGTCCTCCATACTCTTTTCAAAACGCTTCCAGGTATCGGCGTCCATTTGGTCTTTCAGCGATTCCATATCTTTCAACTTGGTGATGCCTTTCAAACCTTTCACTGCTACCTCTCCCGAGAGTTTCAAATCTTTCAGCCAGTCTTTATCTTTCAGTTTCTCTATTTCCGACAAGTCAATAGAAGGTATCTGATAGATATCCACATTGCCACTGTTCCAACTGGTATTCTGATACATCATGATACGCTGAATATCCTTTAAAGTCATATCGCCCTCCAGATATACGAACTTCAGAGTAGCAGCACCGTCTATAATCATAATCAGTTCCTTCACCTTATCCCCTTTCCGGCTGAGATAGAATTCTGAACTGGAAACAGTCCCCTTCTGCTTCATCAACAGTTCGTATTTGGAAGACTGCACCAAAGAACGGAGATCCTTACGCATATCTTTCTTCACATTATTGTCCATCGTAGAAAGTATTTGAACAGAATTCAACTGTCCTGACACCTTTCCTATATAAATGTCCTTTGCGAACAGATTAGGATTCGTTTCTATCATCGCCTTGGATATATAAACCGATGAAACTCCTTTCATATCCCCGTATTTGTTGAATAAGTTCTTCTGCGCCTGGCAGAGCAGGGGCAACAACAACAGCATCCCCGCTAAAATCATTTTCATTGTTTTCATATCAGATTATCTTTGAATTTCTTGTTTTATTTCCTGATTCACTTTTGTCAAATCAAATCGTGTATCTTCTACTTGCTTAATGCCATTGTTCAGGTTTGTAGAAACTTCCATCAGAGTGGCTTGCAGTACTTTATAAGCAGCTTCAGGGTCAGAGAAAGTATCTTGTGGAGTAGGCGGACGCATATCCTCGCCTATCCCCGTAACGCCATAGCCGATTCCCATCAGGAGCAGAATCGTAGCTGCAATACCTCCTATCCAGCGCCAGTTTCGTTTGGACTTGTTCCGATGGAAGAAGCGTTGTTCTTCCTCAACCTTTTCATCAATCATCCGGCTTAGTTTGTCCTCCAACCCGGCAGGAACATCCACCACCACTTCCTGGCAAAAAAAGCTAAGAAAAAGGTTCTTGTCCTTTTGCAAATGTGGGGGTACTTCTTCGGTTCTGAAAGCTTCTTTCAACAGCTCTTCTTCCTGCTCGTTAGTGTTCCCCTCGTAAAATGCGGTGAGCAGCCTTTCAATTTCTTCGACTTTCATAGTTACTCCATTTATTAAATTCCTCACGTATTTTCTTCCTTGCCCGGGACAACAGTACGCGGACATTGGTAGCATTCAACCCGGTAACTTGTTCTATCTCTTCGTAAGAACATCCTTTGACATCACGCAGTGTCACCACCTTCTGTTGCTGCACCGGTAAGTGTGCAATGATATGCTTTACTTGCCGTGCCTCGTCCTTCGCTTCAAAGTCATCTGCCGGAGAGATATTGTGTACTTCGGTCAGTTCCACGCTTTGCTTGTTCAATGTATATTTGCCCGAACGGAGCAAGTCAAAGCACATGTTCTTCACCAAAGTAACGCTGAATGCTTCCGGGTTACTGATAATAGTCAGCCCTTCCCGCTTGTCCCACAGCTTCAAATAAGCTTCCTGTACCAAGTCCTCAGCGTCGGCTGCGTTCTCCAATAGCTTATAGGCTATGCAGTACAGCTTACGATGATACGGCAGAAACTCTTTCTTAAAACTCTCAGCGTCCATGGGCTTTTAAATCATTTTTATGCTTATATCTATGAGACGTGAACAAAAAGGATTTTGTTACATGATGGGAAAGAAAAAAAGGGAAAGTACAATATACCGATAGAATTTACCTCACAATATATCGCTATTACTTCAATATATCTGCAATTCTTTTCTTAAGATTCAGTTTTACGATGTCTTCCGGTTTCAAATCCAGTTCTACAAGGACTTTAGCAGATGAGAAGTTATAGTCCGGCTCTTTATTATCAGAATTTGTCTGTTCTTTATGAATGGAATATAGCAAGGCAAAATCATAATCCAACGCCCAGGAAACATTATAAAGTGTATCAGTATCAATGCTTTTCCGCGTCAACATATAATCTACGCTTTGAGGCTTAACATTCAGTCTACGTGCCAATTCAGCCTTTGTCACCTGCTGTTCTGCCATCACATTCTTGATGATTTCACCAATGTATATATTACTTTTTTCCATTAATACGAAGGTACTAATTAATAGTTCAGTTCAATGGGCAGTAGAACAATAAATCATCTGATAATTATGTTCATTTTATTCATAATTCATTTGTTTTATCAAATATTTTATGATACATTTGCCGCGTACTCATATAAATAAACAAATAACATCTGTGACATGACACTGCTAATTTTCATACTTATATTCATCCCGACAGGCATCCTTGCCATTGTATTATGGATGTATATTGATTTTAGAAAGTATAAGAAACAAAATAATCTGATTATTCTGCTCTTTCTAATGTTTCCAACTACTCTATCAGCACAATATGTAGATAATGGTTGCCGCATTTCCTTTAAATGGTATGAAAATCAGAATGGGAAACTGGAATGCTGCAAAGACGGAATGATTTATCAATTTATACCGGGCAGTACACAGTGGAAAATAATAATTCGGAACACATCTTCAGAAGATGCGCAAGTAAACTGGAAGAATGCACAATTTATTGTCAACGGCAGAGCATCAGAAGTAAAATTCACTTCGCCTGATACTGAGGACTTTCCCCTATCTACCATAAAAAGTAATTCTGAAGTCAGCCGGATAATTACTGTTACCACCTCAATGGGGAAAAACAAGATAAGTCAGAAAATATATGAAAGGAAAAACATCCGGAAGGGGAATAAATCATCTGCGACTCTTGTCCTTCCCATATCTATCGGTAAGCAACCGCAATTTTTCAATACATTCGATTTTGTTGTAACACAAGTGAAGTAAACCCAAACCTTTCAATCTCTCATTGGGGGAAACAAAATGCATCATCCGTTTACTCTCAACAGATGATGCATTTCCTAATAAACTATCTACCCTTGTTTTAGAACCAATAGATATAGGCCAGTGTACTCAAACTGATTACTACCCACAGCAATACACCTTGTACCAAAGGCTTGATGCCTACCGCCTTCAGCACATCGCGCGACAAAGAGGCACCGATAAAGAACAGTGTTATAGTCAGCGATTTGCGGGCAAAGTTATTGATGCCTGCACCAATCTGCGCACCGATTTCGCTTCTATCCAATACATAAGTATTGAAAATCATTGCCAATACGAAGAAGAAGATAAACCAAGGAATGCTGATCTTCTGTCCTTTACTCTTAAAGATGAACGAAGTGGCGATGGCTAAAGGAATAATCCACAGCGCACGCGTCAGCTTGATAGTAGTAGCCACTTGCAAAGCCTCTTCTCCATAGGCAGCACCGGCACCCACCACCGAACTGGTATCATGAATAGCAATAGCAGCCCATGTACCAAACTCATGCTGACTCATATTCAGCGCATGGCCAATCATCGGGAAAATAAATAATGCAAGCGCATTCAATATAAAGATAGTGCCCAACGCTACGGACATCTCACTGTCTTTAGCCCTCAACACCGGTCCTACAGCTGCTATGGCACTACCACCACAGATGGCCGTACCGGAACTGATCAAATAAGAAGTATCACAATCTACTTTTAAGAATTTACGGCCAATCAGCCAACCGAGAAGCAAAGTGCCTATCACAGAAATAATGGTAAACTCCATTCCTTCTTTACCTGAAGCCAGAGAAGCCTGCAAGTTCATCCCGAACCCTAAACCCACAACGGAGTATTGCAGCAGATATTTCGAAGTCTTTTTGTTGAACTTGGGATGAGCCTGTCCGCACAGTAAGGCAAAAGCCAATCCCAGAAACAATGCTACGGGCGGAGTGACCCATGCAGAATAGGCGTGCATGCCCGGAACATAATCTAATAACAAGAAAAAAGAGAGAATGACGAGAAGAGAAACGTAAACCGTTTTGTTGTTTGTCTGTAGGAAGGAAGCACTACTTGTTCCTGTCACTTGGGTTGAAGCCATATTTACTCAGTTGTTTTTAATTTATACCTCGTTTTAATTTCGGGCACAAAGGTAGGCTTCTTTTCTCGAAGATACTAATTGTTTATTCTTATGTATTATAACATATAGTTATCCTTCTTTATGATTGCGCATGGCAAACTGCATAAAAGCCTGTGCCAAGCCTTCTTCCTGCCCCTGCTGGCCAACGAAACAGAAATCGCGATGCATAGGCATATCTTTAATTTCAATAACGCGGAACACGCCGGCAGACAGTTCTTTGAGGATGGAGCGTACAGACACAATGCCCATACAGTCAGTATGTTCCAAGAAAGACTTGATGCTCTCTGTACTACCAAGATACATCAGCACATGGAGCGAAGAGAGTTTGATGCCATGCTGCCCCAGCGCACGCTCTATAACATCGAGTGTACCGGAACCACGTTCACGCAACACAAGAGGAGTATTACACAAATCGGCTGGAGTAATTTCTTCGGGCAACGACAACTTGCTTTTGGTATGCACTACGGCCACCAATTCATCTTCAAGAAAAGGGGTATACTTCAGATTGGGAAGGCGATATATACCTTCTACCAGTCCCAAGTCGATGCGATGTTCTTGCAGGGCAAGTTCTATCTCCCGGGAGTTTCCGTTCAATAAAGAAAGGTTGACTTGAGGAAATTTACTGATAAAGCTACCAAGCAGAGGAGGAAGCACATACTGCGCAATCGTAGTACTGGCACCGAGTTTCAGTTCGCCGGTATACTCATTGTGCAGCAGGTGCATCTCATACTCCAATCGTTTATAGTCTTCCAGTATCCGCTCGCAGTGCTCCAGCAGTAACTTACCGGATTCAGTCAAACTAATCCGGTTTCCCTGCCGGTCGAACAAACGTGTCTGATAAAGAGTCTCCAACTCCTGCACATGCTTGGTGATGGCAGGCTGGCTGATGAACAGTTCTTGCGAAGCCTTTGTAAAACTCAGGTTCTTCGCTACGGACTGGAATACTTTTAAACGAAAATCACTCATAACTATTCTTTATTGTAAATCTTCAGATTTAATGCCGAAAGCACGCAGTATAGAATAGGCGACAAGGTCAGAACGACAAGGTATCGGTTCAAGCAGCTTATCCATCAAGAAATAGACGGCTTTGCTACATTCTTCTTTACTCTTACCTTTAAAGAAGCTGCGCAGTCCATCCTCTACCTCATTCCCATACAAGGGATGAAAAGGTAACAACATCAGACATTCCACGTCAGCAGAATCCAATGTCAGATTCATTAAATCAAGAAATAAATCCACCGTATTAGTAATGCTTGCCGGAGAAACCGTAGAAAAGACAAATTCACCTAACGGAGTACGGCAAGCCATACCATCCAAGCCATCCAGGTTCGTCGGTTCACAGCAATCCAGCGTATGAGTACCTTCACTGTGCACCAGCAATACTTGTATTTCATTATCCCCCTCTCTAAGCCCTGCATCCAGGGCAAGATAAGATAACCATGCGGGTAAATCTATGTTGGGTAATTCGCGTCCTAACTGTTCTTCCATAGGCTTCTTGCTTTTAGCAATCACCTCATTCACAAACGCGACATCTATTAATATCACATTCTTTGAAAACTTTACGTCATTCGTCATTATACTTTGCTATTTAGTAATTATGCCGTAAAGGTAAGAAAAGTTTTATTAATACTTTCACCTTTGACCGTATCTGGTCTGGCGCAAATAGCCATATTTAACGCGAGTTCGAGATAAAGGATATCCGTTAGTGAAACAAAGCAAGTACTGCAGCGTTACTGCAAAGTTACTGCATCATTGTTGCAGTGTCACTGCATAACGGTTGCAGTAGCACTGCAGCTATGTTGCAGCGACACTGCAACTGTGATGCAGCAGTACTGCAGATGTTTTGCAGCAGTACTGCAGACACATTGCAGCTACAACAGACATTTTGACATTAATCTCATCAAATTAACTGAAAAAATGTCCGAAATATGCCATTGGCAAATCTTTTGCGTCCTTCCAAGTGTTATGAAACTGATAAAAATAGAAAGGAGAACCAGATATGAACTTTAACAATTTTACCATTAAGGCGCAAGAAGCGGTACAAGAAGCCGTAAACTTGGTGCAAAGCCGGGGGCAACAAGCCATCGAACCGGTGCACTTGCTGCAAAGCGTGATGAAGGTGGGCGAAAACGTCACCAACTTCATCTTCCAGAAGCTGGGCTTGAACGGTCAGCAGATTGCGCTGGTTGTAGACAAGCAGATTGACTCCCTGCCCAAAGTATCGGGCGGAGAACCCTACTTGAGCCGTGAGGCCAACGAGGTATTGCAGAAAGCTACACAATATTCCAAAGAAATGGGCGACGAATTCGTTTCCCTGGAACCGATATTGCTGGCATTACTGAACGTGAAGAATACCGCTTCCACCATCCTGAAGGATGCCGGAATGACGGAAAGAGAACTGCGTGAAGCCATCAACGAGCTGCGCAAAGGCGAGAAGGTAACTTCACAATCCAGCGAAGATACCTATCAGTCTTTGGAGAAATATGCCATCAACCTGAATGAAGCGGCACGTAGCGGCAAACTCGATCCGGTGATCGGACGTGACGAAGAAATCCGCCGGGTGCTGCAAATCCTGAGCCGCCGTACCAAAAACAACCCTATATTAATAGGTGAGCCGGGTACGGGTAAGACAGCCATTGTGGAAGGACTTGCACACCGTATTCTGCGCGGCGATGTACCGGAGAACTTGAAGAACAAGCAGGTTTACTCACTGGACATGGGCGCACTGGTTGCCGGTGCCAAGTATAAAGGTGAGTTTGAAGAACGTCTGAAAGCCGTTATCAATGAAGTGAAGAAGTCGGAAGGAGACATCATTCTGTTTATCGACGAAATCCACACATTGGTAGGTGCCGGTAAGGGCGAAGGTGCCATGGATGCCGCCAACATCCTGAAACCCGCCTTGGCCCGTGGAGAGTTGAGAAGCATCGGCGCCACCACCCTCGACGAATACCAGAAATATTTTGAAAAGGACAAGGCGCTGGAACGTCGTTTCCAGATTGTGATGGTGAACGAACCGGATACGCTGAGCACCATCTCCATCCTTCGTGGACTGAAAGAGCGGTACGAAAACCACCACCACGTGCGGATTAAAGATGATGCCATCATTGCCGCCGTAGAGTTGAGCAACCGTTACATCACCGACCGTTTCTTGCCCGACAAGGCCATCGACCTGATGGACGAAGCCGCCGCCAAGCTCCGTATGGAAGTAGACTCCGTACCGGAGGAACTGGATGAAATCTCCCGTAAAATCAAGCAGTTGGAGATTGAGCGCGAAGCCATCAAACGCGAAAACGACAAACCCAAGTTGGAACAAATCGGTAAAGAACTTGCCGAGTTGAAAGAACAGGAAAGTTCGTACAAAGCAAAGTGGCAAAGCGAAAAGACGCTGGTCAACAAGATACAGCAGAATAAGGTGGAAATAGAAAACCTGAAGTTCGAAGCCGACAAGGCCGAACGCGAAGGAGATTATGGTAAAGTTGCCGAAATACGTTACGGCAAGCTGCAAGCGTTGAACAAAGAAATTGAAGAGACGCAGCAGAAACTGCACGCCATGCAAGGCGACAAGGCCATGATAAAAGAAGAAGTGGATGCCGAAGACATCGCGGACGTAGTATCACGTTGGACGGGCATACCGGTAAACAAGATGTTGCAGAGCGAAAAGGACAAGCTGCTGAATCTGGAAGAAGAGTTGCACAAGCGGGTGATCGGGCAAGACGAAGCCATCGAAGCCGTAGCCGACGCAGTGCGCCGCAGCCGTGCCGGATTGCAAGATCCGAGACGCCCCATCGGTTCGTTCCTCTTCCTGGGTACCACCGGTGTAGGTAAGACGGAGCTGGCAAAGGCATTGGCAGAGTTCCTCTTCGACGACGAAACCATGATGACTCGTATCGACATGAGCGAGTATCAGGAGAAGCACAGCGTCTCCCGTCTGGTAGGAGCGCCTCCGGGATATGTAGGCTACGATGAAGGCGGTCAGTTGACGGAAGCCGTACGGCGCAAACCTTACTCTGTTATCCTGTTCGACGAAATAGAAAAGGCGCATCCGGATGTGTTCAACATCTTGCTGCAAGTGCTCGACGATGGACGTCTGACGGACAACAAGGGTCGCACGGTGAACTTCAAGAACACCATCATCATCATGACTTCCAATATGGGCAGCAGTTACATCCAAAGCCAAATGGAGAAACTGAACAGTTCCAACAAGGAACAGGTGATAGAGGAAACCAAGAAGGAAGTGATGAATATGCTGAAGAAAGCCATCCGCCCCGAATTCCTGAACCGTATTGACGAAACGATTATGTTCTTGCCGTTGACGGAAAAGGAAATCAAGCAGATTGTAGTTCTTCAAATCAAGAGCGTGCAGAAGATGCTTTCGGGCAACGGTGTGGAGTTGGTATTGACCGATGCAGCTATTGACTTCCTTGCCAATGCAGGGTATGATCCCGAATTCGGCGCCCGTCCGGTGAAGCGTGCCATCCAGCACTACTTGCTGAACGACTTGTCTAAGAAACTGCTGTCGCAGGAAGTAGACCGCAGTAAACCGATCTTGATAGATGCCAATACGACGAATGACGGATTGATATTCAAGAACTAAACCTGACTATATTATAAGAAAGGCTCTGAAACCAAATGTTTCAGAGCCTTCTTTTTATAGATGGAAATATAAATTTCTTATTCAGCAACTTCAGCTTTTGTTTCGGCAGCTTCGGCTTCCGTGGTTTCCGGAGCATCTTCAAAGTCCGTCAGACCACTTTTCACCAACAGGTTATACCAGGATATCAGTTTCTTGATATCGGATATATACACACGGTCGCGGTCGAAAGTCGGCAACACTTCTGCCATGTAAGCACGGAAATCATCCGGAGTAGCTTTCTTCAAATCCATTGCCACTTCCGCACCATTCTCTTTATTCTTTATTGAAATCAGCACATCTTTCAAAGGTACATCTTCCGTATCTGTGTACATGGCAATATCGCCTAAAGAGATAATCTTCTCATTACCATAAGCCGGGAAACGTTTCTTGTCGATAAGCGACTCCACAATCAACATATTCTTTCCCTGAGAAACGAGCTTATACAATCCCGGTTTACCGGAGATAGACAAAATAGTCTTCAACATAGTATATTCTGCTTTTATTATTAGTATTTATTTTTTCGGGGAGCAAAGATAGTGTATTTTTTTAGATAGCGAAGCGATTATTTCCAGAACTTGCGGAATCAACGGCGTTTCGCCATCATTTACAATCACAAAATCGGCATATCCACGTTTTTCTTCATCACTCATCTGGCTGCGGATACGTTTTTCTATCAATTCGCGCGAGGATGCATCCCGCCTGACAGCGCGTTCGATACGTACTTCCTCCGGTGCATACACCATGATAATTGCATCTACCTCACCCGTGAAACCGGCTTCAACCAATATGGCAGACTCAATGCCCACCATAGAACACGCGGCACGACATTGCGCCCATTGCCTGAAATCATCCTTGACGCGGGGATGCACAATACCATTCACTTGTCCGGCATGCCGGAGATTACCAAAAAGATAGGATGCCAGAAAAGGCTTGTTCAACACACCGCCGGCATATACTTCTTCGCCCAGCAGTGCCACCAGTTCACTGCGGATAAAAGTGTCGACAGCCATAATCCGCTTGGTTTCCACGTCCGAAACATAAACGGGAATTCCCATCACCTCAAGCAAGCGGGATACAACGCTCTTCCCGCTGCCGATGCCTCCGGTTATTCCTATTTTAATTGCCATAATTAGGGGAAACTTGTTCGATCAGAAAATCCACCTGCTCCGGATTGAAGCGTATGTGACTCACACCGTCCGGTATGTTCTTCAGCTTTACAGTGTATTTATCAGCTCCCAAGCGCAACAACTCTTCATAAGAAACATAAATATGAAAATCGTTTGCAGTGATCTGCCGGAAACGGCTCAGACCGATTTGGAAAGTCACTTGTACTTTGGAAGGGAAAGCACGCAGCACCTTGTCTGCCGGGAAGTTCACTCCGCGCAAGGGTACCTCTACCGTCTTTTCCGTATAGATGTCCACCGGAAGCAGCATTTCGATAGACGACGGCACAAACTTTACACCTTTCTGAATACGCAAAGGTATCTGCCGTTTCAAAGTATCCGATATATCTTTCAGTTCTACACGCTGTGTATAGGCAGCGGTTATTGTGTCCAGCACCCCTTCCGGAGCATATACCAATACCGAATCGGGATGGAAAATCGTATCGGACAGATAGTACTGCCGCCCGGCACTCACCGTACCCCGTAGCTTCACCGGCACCAATTTTGAGGCTCCCGTCGAATAAATATATTCCAATGTATCGGGTTTCATCGAGAGCAGGCGGGTGGATACATTCAGTTGGCTCAGCACTTTCTTCTCGAACTGCGGAGCATAGATGCGCACTTGATTATCCACTCCCTGATAATCTGAATAGTCCAGTACAACCGGATAGAAACTCTTTCCCAGCATGTAGTTGAGAAGCACCGTTCCCTTATCTTTTACTTTGACACGGAGTTCAGCAGGGGGTTCGGAAGTAATCACCACATTATTGGGCACTCCCCTCAGCCGCACAGGGATAGAAAATTCCGCCTCATAGTCGTTGTTCAAGGTTTGCAATAACCAGAAACCACCCGCTACAAGGAAGAAAAACAAAAAAATGAAGAACTCTCTGCTCTTATCACTAAACAGAAAGTCCTTCACTTGTTTGATTGTCCTTAAATATATATGCTTTATGTTCCTACGTTCAAACATAGGCTCACATTCCTATTTATTTAGTAACCTGGCTACTGTTAGCGTCAGCAGCTGCGGCAAAAACAGAATTCTTATCTATACGGATCTTAACGTTAGAAGCGATTTCGAGTATCACATCATTGTCATTAATTTCCTTGATAACGCCGTGGATACCACCGGCAGTAATTACCTTCTGGTTCACCTGGAGTGACTTACGGAAGTTAGCGATTTCCTTTTGCTTCTTATTTTGCGGACGAATCATGAAGAAGTACATGATAACGAACATCGCTATCAACATAATCCACATCAAGCTTCCACCGCCTGGGGCTGCAGCAGGGGCCTGCAGAAAAAATACAGTCATTAAGTTCATAAATACTCAGTTTTAGTTTTTACTATTCAACAAAGGTATCAGTTTTTCATTAACTTACCTTCTTTTTTTAATTGATTAACTATTCCATCCAGCGTACCGTTGACGAAGCTGCCGCTCTTAGCTGTGCTATACACCTTGGCAATATCAACATATTCATTTAACGAAACACTTACCGGAATGTTCGGGAAACTTAATATTTCGGCCAAAGCACACTGCATTATCACAACATCCATAAAGGCTACGCGATCCAAATCCCAGTTGCGTGTATTTTCGCTGATAAGATGGCGGTAGTAGTCGCAGTTCAGTATGGCGCGACGGAACAAACGACGGGCAAACTCCTGGTCTTCATCATCCTTGAATTCGGGCAGTAACTCCTGGTTGGCACCATTCTTCTCTTCAAAGCGCTTGATGGTTTTCAGCACAAAAGTATCTACTATTTCCTTATCATCATTCCAATAAAGACTTTGGTCTTCGAGCAGCACATCCAGGGCCTCATTGTTGAAGATATATGTTTTGTAGAGTTTTCTCCACAGTTCGCGGTCGGCCTCATAAGAGTTGTCCGATGAAGCCATATATTCCTTATATATATCCGACTCCAAGATTTTCTCATACAAACCTTTGACGAAATCTTCATCATTCCCCCAAGTGCGTTTCTGGTTTGCGATGAACTCCATCAACTGCTTGTTCACTTCCAACTGGGAGATGAACTTGTTTTCTACGAATTTCATGTTGGGATACAGCTCCTTGGCGGTAGGAGCCAATTTTGCTTTTGCCGCATCAATGCGCTTTTGTGCGTAGTTCGTCAGGGCTATCATCAGCATCAGCAGGTAGTTGTAGAGGTCGTATGCCTTTGAAAGGCTAAAGAACAATTCTTTCTCCGCTGAGTCTAAATTTTTACTGCCGTTCTGATAATAAGCGTATACAATCTGTATAATCTTAAGACGAATAAGAACTCTGTTGATCATAATTTTAAAGTAAATACTGATGTTTTAATGAGTCGCAAAAGTAGGCATTTTTAATGAGTCTACATAAATAAATCACATTTTTTAATGCAGATATTGATTATCCCGGCTTTTTCTTTTGACAGTTTAAAAAAAATCGTCAATTTTGAGGCCGATAAAGCAGTGACCCGACTACGAGTGACGAGCTACAAGCAGATAACACTATAATTGAGAGCTATATAATATGGAAGACTTTAAAAAGAAAAATGGAGCGGATGTGAATGACAAAGAGATTGTATTCTCCCAATCTATAAAAGCAGGTAAGCGCATCTACTATCTGGACGTCAAGAAAAACAGAAAAGATGAGATGTTTCTCGCCATCACTGAAAGCAAAAAGGTGGTGATGGGCGAAGGGGACGACTCGCAAGTGAGCTTCGAGAAGCACAAAATCTTTCTATATAAGGAAGACTTCGAAAAGTTTATGAACGGATTGCAGCAAGCCATCGGATTCATCCAGGAGCAACAAGGCTGTTACGCCAGACAAGCTGTTGAAGAAGGAGCCGAAAGTCCGGAAGCACCGCAGGAAAACCTGTTGAAAGAAGAAGAAAAAGACTCTCCATTGGACGGAGAAATCAAAATAGACATCGAATTTTAAGTCATAACCTTTTGATAATTCAAAAAGAAGCTGTACTTTTGCACCGCTTTTTTGCAACATCGTGTGGGTATACCACATCGTGTGATGGTGAATTAAGCAAAGAAATACTTAATTTAGAGTAACACAAAAATTTTAAAAAATGAAATCAATTGAAGTAAAAGGAACTGCAAGAACTATTGCAGAGCGTTCTTCGGAACAAGCAAGAGCATTGAAAGCTATTCGTAAAAACAACGGTGTACCTTGCGTACTCTATGGTGCCGGTGAAAATGTTCACTTCACTGTACCTGCTGAAGGTCTGCGCAACTTGGTTTACACTCCTAATATCTATGTAGTAAACCTCACTATTGACGATAAGAAGGTAAACGCTATCATGAAAGATATCCAGTTCCACCCTGTAAAAGATACTATCCTGCACGTTGACTTCTATCAGATAGACGAAGCTAAACCTATCGTAATGGAAGTTCCGGTACAGATGGAAGGTTTGGCAGAAGGTGTGAAGGCCGGTGGTAAGCTGGTTCTGCAGACTCGTAAGCTGAAAGTGAAAGCTTTGTATAACCTGATTCCTGAGAAACTGACTGTAAACGTTGCTCACCTGGGACTGGGTAAGACAGTGAAAGTTGGCGAACTGAGCTACGAAGGTCTGGAACTGATGAATGCTAAAGAAGCTGTTGTATGCGCTGTTAAGCTGACTCGTGCAGCAAGAGGTGCCGCTGCTGCTGCAGGCAACTAATCAGCTTTTCCATAAGAAGAAAAGATATTTCGGAACGCGGATTAACGCAGTCTACGCAGATTTCATTGATAATCCGCGAGTAGCTGCGATAATCCGCGTTCCTTTTTTATCTTAGTCCCCCGCAAAACTTTTAAATAAGAAACAAGAATGAAATACTTAATTGTAGGATTAGGTAATATAGGCCCCGAATATCACGAAACCCGCCACAATATCGGATTCATGGTAGTAGACGCATTGGCAAAGGCGGCAGGCGCCACTTTCAATGACGGACGCTATGGTTTCACCACCACACTTTCGGTCAAAGGCAGGCAGTTGCTGTTACTAAAACCTTCTACATACATGAACCTTAGCGGAAACGCCGTGCGCTACTGGATGCAGAAAGAAAACATTCCATTGGAGAATGTGTTGATTGTGGTAGACGACCTTGCCCTGCCCTTCGGCACTCTGCGCCTGAAAGGCAAAGGAAGTGATGCCGGTCACAACGGTCTGAAACACATTGCCGCCACGCTCGGCACTCAGAACTATGCACGTCTGCGCTTTGGAATCGGCAACGAATTTCCCCGTGGCGGACAGATTGACTTCGTGTTGGGCCACTTCACCGATGAAGACCGGAAAACGATGGACGAGAGACTGGAAACCGCCGGAGAGATAGTCAAGAGCTTCTGCCTGGCGGGAATTGACATTACGATGAATCAGTTTAATAAGAAGTAGTAAGTAGTAAGTAGTTGGTAGTAAGTAGTTGGTAGTTGAGAGATGAATGAAGCAAGAATAGACAAATGGATGTGGGCAGTGCGCATTTTCAAAACGCGCACCATTGCCGCTGAAGCCTGCAAGAAAGGGCGTGTAAGCATCAACGGCGGATTGGCAAAGGCCGCCCGTATGGTAAAGCCGGGAGACGTGATTCAGGTGCGCAAACCACCTGTCACTTACTCGTTCAAGGTACTGCAACCCATAGAAAAACGTGTTGGCGCCAAGCTCGTGCCCGAAGTAATGGAAAACGTTACGACTCCCGACCAATACGAATTGTTGGAAATGAGCCGTGTCAGCGGCTTCGTGAACCGTGCCAAGGGTACCGGACGGCCTACAAAGAAAGACCGCCGCACCCTGGAGGACTTCACAGCTCCGGAATTTATGGATGATTTTGACTTTGAATTTGATTTTGAAGGAGAATAAATATGAGCGAAAAAATAATTAAATGGGGATTTATCGGTTGCGGAGAAGTGACCAAATACAAGAGTGGCCCCGCCTTTCAGAAGATAGAAAACTCTGAAGTAGTGGCAGTCATGAGCCGGAATGGAGCCAAAGCGAAAGCTTACGCCAAAGAAAGGAACATCCCCAAATGGTATGATGACGCCCAGGAACTTATTGACGACGAGGAGATAAATGCTATCTACATCGCCACCCCACCCTCTTCGCACGCCACCTACGCCATCATGTCCATGAAGGCCGGGAAACCGGTTTATATCGAAAAGCCGATGGCAGTAACCTATGAGGAATGCTGCCGCATCAACCGTATCTCCAAAGAGACGGGCGTTCCGTGTTTCGTCGCTTACTATCGTCGCTATCTGCCTTATTTCCAGAAAGTAAAATCATTGATAGACGAAGGTGCCATCGGAAATGTCATCAACATACAAATCCGTTTTGCCCAGCCGCCCCGCGACCTGGACTATAACAAAGAGAACCTTCCCTGGCGCGTACAGGCAGACATTGCCGGCGGCGGATACTTCTACGACCTGGCACCACACCAGATAGATTTATTGCAGGAGATATTCGGCTGTATTCTCGAAGCCAACGGATACAAAAGCAACCGCGGCGGTTTATACCCCGTAGAAGACACCCTCAGCGCCTGTTTCCAGTTCGACAACGGATTGGTGGGTAGCGGTTCCTGGTGCTTTGTCGCCCATGAGTCCGCCCGCGAGGACCGCATCGAGATCATCGGGGACAAGGGAATGCTATGCTTTTCCGTATTTACCTACGATCCCATTGCCCTGCACACGGAAAAAGGGCGTGAAGAGATTTTGGTCGAAAACCCCACCTACGTTCAGCAACCGCTTATCCAGGCAGTGGTAGACCACCTGCTGGGCAAGTCCGTCTGCTCCTGCGACGGCGAAAGCGCCACGCTTACCAACTGGGCAATGGACAAGATACTCGGAAAGTTATAGGCGGCCATCCCGGTTGACCAGCCGATACACATCGTCATTTTCACCTACAATCCAGACGATATCGCCTTCGGTAAAAGGCTCGCGCGGATCGGGAGCGTGCAACGTCTCCCCTTCCCGCTCCACACCGGCTATCAGGCAGTGATATTTTTCACGTATTCCCGCTTCTTTCAACGTCTTGTTCAGGAACGGAGACTGCCCGTCCACGCGGAACTGGCGCAGAATCATTTCACTCTTCTCTATCACATCGGTATCCATAGCAGACACTTTATCCATCTCCTGCCCAAACACATTCAGTTCTTCGTCCGTGGCAATCACCTGTATCTTGTCCTGCGGAAAGAGGCGGACGGATGCACCGGGAATATTGATACGCTTCCTGCCGCGAAGGATGGAAACGACGTGTACGCCGTATTTCTTGCCAAAGTTCAGTTCTTCCAGCGTCTTGCCCGCCCAGCCCGATTCACCGGGAACCACAAAATCCGTCAGATGCAAGTCGCGGGAAAGCAGACGCCCCGCATACTCCGGCTTCTTCTCGCCCAGATATTCGGCACGCATATCGCGATAGCGCAGGTTCTGGAAGAAGGTCCTCTCTATCATGATGGACTGCTTCTTCAACTGGCGGGAGAGTATCATCAACGTCACCAGCAGCACCGCCACGCCGAACACCAGCCCGACGGAAACCTTAAACAAACCGCCTATCACAAACATCACAAACGAAACCGCCAGCAGAATGCGCAACACAATCGTAGCAACCAACGGCGCCCGGTTTCCACGGCCATCCTTCCACAGCGTGACGAACTCCACCGAATGATTCTTCTTTATCATAATGGCACGCAGGAAAGGAGCGATGAACAATATCGTGACAAGAGCCGCCAACAAAGAGCCCCAGATGCCCGGCAGACTGTGGCGGCACAAGGGCACCAGGAAGCGGAACGACAGGGCTATCACCGCCACACTGATGATGGAGTACACCACCGTAATCCTCACCAGGGCAAATATCAGCTTCTTCCACAAACTTTCGTGGTTCATGGTCTGCGATCCCAGGGTGTAACGGGTCAGGAAGCCCAGCCACTTAGCCGGCAAGTGCGTATCTACGAAGTTGGAAGCCGGTTCCGCCAGGCGAATCATATAAGGAGTAATAAAAGTAGTGATAACAGACACCGCCACCACGATGGGATACAGAAAGTGACTGGTAACGTGCAGCGAAACGCCCAGCGAGGCGATGATAAAAGCGAACTCTCCGATTTGTGTCAGGCTGAAACCGCATTGCATGGCAGTCTTTAGCGGTTGTCCTGAAAGCAGCACGCCCAACGTTCCGAAAAGAGACTGGCCGATGAGCACAGCCAAGGTCAGCACAATGATAGGAACGGCGTATTCCACAATCATGGCAGGGTCTACCATCATGCCCACCGACACGAAGAAGATAGCTCCGAACAAGTCCTTCACCGGCTTCACCAGCCGCTCAATGCTCTCCGCCTCCACCGTCTCGGCAAGGATGGAGCCCATGATGAACGCTCCGAAAGCAGCCGAAAAACCGGTATGCGCCGCCATCACCACCATTCCGAAGCAAAGTCCCAGAGACACGATCAGCAGCGTTTCCTCGCTCATCAGCTTCCGGCAACGTTTCAGCAGTACGGGGATAAGGTAGATGCCCACCACGAACCAAAGTATCAGGAAGAACAGCAGTTTGGCAATGCTTCCCAGCATCTCCGTTCCCTCAAAATTGTTGCTGACCGCCATAGTGGACAGCATCACCATCAGCACGATGGCAAGGATATCTTCGAGGATAAGTATGCTGAGAACCAGCCCGGTGAACTGCTTCTTGCGTAGCCCCAAATCGTCGAAAGCCTTATAGATAATAGTGGTGGACGACATCGCAATCATACCGCCCAGGAAGATGCAGTCCATCCGTTTCCACCCGAAGGCGGTGCCTACCGTCACCCCCAGCAGTATCATGCAGAAGATAATAGTGCAGGCGGCAATAATCGCCGCCCCTCCCACTTTTACAATCTTCTTGAAACTGAATTCCAGTCCCAACGCAAACAGCAGGAAGATGACACCGATATCCGCCCACGTCTGTATGTTTGCCGTGTCCATCACCGAAGGCGTATAAGCCATGTGGGGGCTGGCAAGAAATCCGGCAACCACATATCCCAACACCAGCGGTTGTTTCAACTTCTTAAAGAGCAGGGTCATGATTCCTGCACAGATCAATATCAGAGCCAGGTCGGCTATCAGGGGAGCTAAGTGTGTCATATCGTTACAGTATTCCCTTCGAACTGGGCAACTCAAAGTGATAGATATCCCGCTTCACAGCCATTTTCAACGCACGTGCCAGCGCCTTGAAGATACCCTCTATCTTATGATGCTCATTCTGTCCTTCGGCCTTGATATTCAGATTCATTTTGGCGGCATCACTCAGCGACTTGAAGAAGTGCAGGAACATTTCCGTAGGCATCTCCCCTATCTTCTCGCGCTTGAACTCGGCATCCCACACAAGCCACGGGCGTCCTCCGAAGTCCAGGCACACCTGGCAGAGGCAATCGTCCATAGGCAGGGCGTAGCCGTAGCGCTCGATGCCCCGCTTGCTGCCCAATGCCTGGTAGAGGCATTCGCCCAGGGCAAGGGCGGCGTCTTCTATGGTGTGGTGCTCGTCCACTTCCAGGTCGCCTTTCACATGGATGGTCAGGTCTATGCCGCCATGCTTGCCTATCTGCTCCAGCATGTGGTCAAAGAAGCCCAGACCGGTGCTGATGTCGCAATGTCCGTCGCCGTCGAGGTTCAGAGACACGTAGATATCGGTTTCTTTGGTCGTGCGCCGCACTTCGGCCTTGCGCTCGCCGGCAAACAGGAACTCCGCCACCTTGTCCCAGTCCGTCGTAACGAGGGCACAGACTTCTTCAAGTCCTTCGCAAGCGGCATCTCCTCCCTCGGAAACGGGTTTCAGCGAGGCAGTGTCCTCTTGCAGGAAGATGGCGCGGCAACCCAGGTTCTTTGCCAGTTCCACGTCCGTGGGGCGGTCGCCGATGACAAAGCTGCCGGCAAGGTCATAATCCGGATTATCCAGGTATTTGGTAAGCATCCCGGTACGCGGTTTGCGGGTGGGGGCATTATCGGCGGGCATACTGCGGTCTATGCAGATGTCATCGAACGTGATGCCTTCACCTTCCAGCGTTTTCATCATCAGGTTGTGTGCCGGCCAGAAGGTATCTTCGGGGAAAGAGGCTGTACCCAGCCCGTCCTGATTGGTCACCATCACAAACTCAAAGTCCAGCTTGCTGCGGATAAAACCGAGATTGCGCATCACCTTCGGATAAAACTCCAGCTTCTCCAGCGAATCCAGTTGATAATCCACCGGCGGTTCAATGACCAGCGTACCGTCACGGTCTATAAAAAGTATTTTCTTCATAATAAGTTCTATTTATACTCCTTCAGCGCCTCTATCAGTTTCTCATTCTCCATCCGCGTCCCCACCGTCACACGCAGGCAGTTGCCGCAAAGCACAACGGAGTGGCGGTTGCGGACAATGATTCCCTTGCCCACCAGATAATTGTAAATCTTCACGGCATCCGTCACACGCACCAGGAAGAAGTTGGCGCTCGAGGGGAACAGATGCTTCGTGCAAGGCAGCCGGGCAAATTCAGCTTCCAGGTGTTCGCGTTCCTCTTTCAGCATCTTCACCCAGCGGTCTATTTCGTAGTACCGGTGCAGCATCTCCACTGCCTGCTGCTGCGTCAGCTGATTCACATTATAGGGATATTTTATCTTATTGAGAATGCCGATAATCTCCGGCGAAGCAAACGCCATGCCCAGGCGGATAGCTGCACATCCCCATGCCTTGGAGAAAGTCTGAAGCACCACGAGATTGGGATACTTATCCAGCTCTTCGAGGAAAGAGGGCGCTTCGGAGAAGTCATTGTAGGCTTCGTCCAGCACCACCAGCCCGTCGAACTCCCGTATCAGTTTCACAATCTCGCTACGGAGCAGGTCGTTTCCCGTCGGGTTGTTGGGAGAACAAAGAAAGATCAGCTTTGTCATTTCATTCGCTTCATCCAGCAGTTCCTCTGCCGAGAACTGGAAATCCTCATCGAGCAACACCTTGCGATACTCCACATCGTTCACATCGGCGCACACCTCATACATACCGTAGGTGGGGGCGATAGCTACCACATTGTCTATCACCGGCTCACAGAAAGCGCGATACATCAGGTCGATGGCTTCATCGCTGCCGTTTCCCAGGAAGATATGTTCGGGACTCACCTTCTTTATCTTCGCCAATTCCGCTTTCAGTTCACGCTGCAACGGGTCGGGGTAGCGGTTGTGCGGCATATTGTACGGGTTCTCGTTGGCATCGAGAAAGACGGATGCAGCAGCGCCGTTATACTCATCGCGTGCCGAAGAATAGGGTTTCAAATCCCAGATGTTCGACCGGGTCAGTTCTTGTAATGTTCTCATACGTATTCTTTTTTCTATAATGAATTCAATCTCACGGTTACCGCATTCTTATGCGCATCCAGGCACTCATTGGCAGCCATCACTTCGATGGCGGGGCCGATGGCGCGTATTCCTTCGGGCTTTATCTCCTGGAAAGTAATCTTGCGGATAAAGCTGTCCAGGCTGACACCGCTATATGCCTTGGCATAGCCGTTGGTAGGCAGCGTGTGGTTCGTGCCCGAAGCATAGTCTCCCGCGCTTTCGGGAGTCAGAGAACCTAAGAATACCGAACCGGCATTCACCACGCGCTCCGCCACCGACAGATAACCGGCTGTTTCTATAATCAGATGTTCAGGGGCATAGGCATTGGTCAGCTCGATGGCTTCCGCCATATCGCGCACCACAATCAGCTTGCTGTTGGCAAGAGACTTTTCGGCAATCTCCTTGCGGGGAAGTAAGGCCAATTGGTGCTCCACTTCCGCCTTCACCGCCTGCTGCAACGAGGCAGAAGTGGTGATAAGCATGGCTTGGCTATCCACTCCATGTTCCGCCTGACTCAGTAAGTCGGCTGCCACGAATACGGGGTTCGCCGTTTCATCCGCCAGCACTTCCACTTCCGAGGGACCGGCAGGCATATCAATTGCCACATCGCGCAGGCTCACCAACTGCTTGGCAGCGGTCACGTACTGGTTTCCGGGGCCGAATATCTTGTACACCTTCGGCACGCTCTCCGTACCGTAGGCCATAGCAGCAATCGCCTGCACACCACCGGCTTTGAAGATACGGCTTACGCCTGCCACCCGTGCGGCAAACAGCACGGCAGGGTGCACCTTCCCGTCCTTGCCCGGAGGGGTGCAAAGCACAATTTCCTTGCATCCCGCAATCTTGGCGGGCACTGCCAGCATCAGCACGGTGGAGAACAGGGGAGCCGTTCCACCCGGAATATACAGTCCCACCCTCTCGATGGCAACCGCCTTTTGCCAGCACGTCACGCCCGGCTGCGTCTCTATCTGCTTGCCCTCAAAGCGTTGTGCGGCGTGGAATGTTTCGATGTTCTGCTTTGCCAGCCTGATGGCGGCTTTCAGCTCTTCACTCACCAGCGCCTCGGCTTCTTCCTGTTCTTCCTTGCTCACGGCAAGCGAGGTCAGCGCCGCTTTGTCAAATTTCTCTTCGTATTCCAGCACGGCACGGTCTCCCTCCGCCTTCACGCGGTCTATAATGCTCCGCACCGTGTCGAACAGATTTTCCGTGTTCATCACGGGACGTTTCAGGATTTCCGCCCATTGGGATTTATCAGGATTGGTTATCAGTATCATAATAATCGTTTTTCTGTTTGTTATTTATTTCACCACAGATTACAGGATCATCTTCTCTATCGGCAGCACCAGTATTCCTTCCGCCCCCAGCGCCTTCAGTTTGCCGATAATCTCCCAGAAACACTTCTCATCCAGCACGGTGTGCACGGAGCACCAGCCTTCCTGTGCCAGCGGCATCACTGTCGGGCTCTTCATACCCGGCAGCACGGACACAATCTCGTCCAGCTTATCCTTCGGCGCATTCATCAGCACATACTTCTTGTCTTCCGCCGTCTTCACCGCATCCATGCGGAACAGCAGTTCCCTCAGTATTTCCAGCTTTTCTTCGCTCATGTTCTTGTTGCCTATCAGCAGCGCTTCGGACTTCATCACCACTTCCACCTCTTTCAGCCGGTTGCTCACCAGCGTAGAGCCGGAACTTACGATGTCGAAGATGGCATCCGCCAGCCCGATGCCCGGCGCCACTTCCACCGACCCCGTAATGACGTGGATCTCGGCACTCACCCCTTGCTCTTTCAGGTATGCAGAGAGAATCCCCGGATAAGACGTTGCAATCTTCTTGCCTTCAAACCACTTCACGCCGGGATACTCTATATCCTTCGGCATTGCCAGCGACAGTCGGCACTTGCTGAATCCCAGGCGCTTCACAACTTCCGCATCCTCATTCTTCTCCACATATTCGTTCTCACCCACAATGCCGATGTCAGCCACTCCGGTAGCCACCGACTGCGGAATATCATCATCCCTCAGGAACAACACTTCCAGCGGAAAGTTTGAGGACTGCACCAGCAACGAACGTTTCATAGCGCTCAACTTAATATCCGATTCTCCCAGGAATGACATCGTCTCATCGTAGAGACGGCCTTTAGCTTGTACTGCAATTCTTAACAACATACGATTTATAATTTTTGATTTTACTTTTCCACACGATTAAAAACAAAACGAGGCTCACCAATATCCGGCAAGCCTCGTCATTTATGTTTTCGTTATACACATACACTCATACGCCCACCGAGTTATTCGTCAGGATGATGATGGTGATGATGTGCAACGATATTCTTCATTTTTCTTTGTTTTAATGCGACAAAAGTATAGGATATGTTTTAAACTACCAAAGATTTATCACGAAAAGTTTGATTTTTGTTTCATTTTTTTAGTTTCACCACAGATTATATCAGCGGCAGTATCTCTTCCGGCTCCACATCGCAATGATGGAAATGCATTTCCGTCTCCGCCTTCTCCTGCGGGAAGGTGAAGTAAGTACAGGTGGCTTCCGTGCAAAGTTCCCCCATACTATTATACAGCCTTGCTTCTATTACGGCAATGTTTCGTTTCTGCTCCTTCAGCGAGGCGCGCAGCACCACATTGGTGTCCTGCGTCGATATCGACTTGCGGAACCGGGTTTCCATCTTCGACGTCACCCCGGCAGTCTGCAACTTGCGGAACACCACCCAGCCACAGATCTCGTCCAGTAGCACCGACTGAATGCCCCCATGCAGCGTATTCAGCCAACCCTGATATTCGGGGCGCGGCTTCCAGATGCTCACCACCTCATCGCCGTCCTCATAAAACTCCATTCTTACACCGGTTTCATTGTCGGGCGAACAGCCGAAACAATTATAGCCTTCCATACTTTTCCACGGGTTGATAATCTTTTTCATAACAGTACTTTCATTGATTCTTCTTGCTACAAATATAGTCAGATTTCGACGGCAGCTCACAAGAAAACGGCCGAATCGTCCAAAAAACAACACAAAATAGGAAAAACGGAGCAATCTTTTTCCGAATCTGCACCGTTTTTCATATCTTCGTTCTTGGTTAACTAAAAAGAAAGCGATGCTGAAAGGAGTCATCATTTGTTTATGCATATTGTTCCCCCTGTCTCTGTTTGCCCAAAGCGAAGAGAGCGACTCCTTGTCGCGCGAAAACATCGCTCCCCACCCCCACCAGGGTGGCTTCAAAAAGGCAATAAAGCAGTTCCTCAATTTCAGCGATTTCGATACCACCTACATCAGTCCCAACCGCTACAACTACGCCCTGATGCTCGACCACTTCACCAATTACGAGTATTACTCCGTAAGCAGCGCCGCCCCTCAGCCCCAGCATCTCCAATTCTCGCCCAACCCTCATAATAAGGTAGGCGTCTACTTCGGCTGGCGCTGGATATTCCTGGGATGGGCCATCGACACGGACGGACTGTACGGAAAGAAGAACGGGAAAAAGAAGGGAACGGAACTCGACCTCAGCCTTTACAGTTCCAAAGTGGGAGTGGATATATTCTACCGCCGCACGGGAAACAACTATCAGATACACCGAGCTGCGGGCTTCTCCGACCGGGTTCCTTCCAATTACTCCGCCGATTTTGACGGTCTGAAGGTAGATATGAAAGGGCTCAACCTATACTATATATTCAACAACCGGCACTTTTCCTATCCCGCCGCCTTCAGCCAGTCCACCAACCAGCGCCGCAGTGCCGGATCGCTCATTGCCGGATTCTCCCTGTCCGCGCACAATCTGAACTTCGACTACACCAAGCTGCCCGAAGTGATACAGGAGACGATGAATCCGGGCATGAAGGTGAAGCACATCAAGTACACCAACATCAGCCTCAACTTCGGCTATGCCTACAACTGGGTGTTTGCCCGCAACTGCCTGGCGTGCCTGTCGCTCAGCCCCGCCGTTGCCTACAAAACATCGCGCATCAAGAAGGCGGAAGAGCAGACAGACGACTGGTACAAGAACCTCAACATCGACTTCATCCTGCGGGCAGGCGTGGTGTACAACAACAGCAAGTACTTTGCCGGTGCCTCCTTCGTGGGCCGCACCTACGATTACTACCGCCACAACTTCTCCCTGAACAACGGCTTCGGCACACTGCAAGTATATGCCGGATTCAACTTCTATCTGAAGAAGGAATACAGGAAAGAACATAAATAATTTTAAGCACAGCAACCGTGAAATCCGTGTAATCCGTGCCTAAAATTTATAATTGCATTCTATTCCCACTATATTCCTATCATCTCCTTTCGCCGACTGCCAGCAATAGAACACGTCCGCATCCCAGCGCGAAGAAAGCGGCAAGGCGATTCCACCCCGGTAGCGCATCCGCTTCACGTCGAAGTGCTCGGCACGAGCCAGGCTGTTGTACATCTCCACCGATACATACGGTTCTATTTTTGAATTCCGAAGTTCATAAGCCAGCGTGAGACGCGAGCGAAGACGGAGCTTATCTTTATCTCCGGCTACATTAGACTGAAAGCGTTCGCGCAGCGAAAGCTTCACCTGTTGCACCTGGGTAGAAACCGTACCGTCGATGTAATAGCGATGCCGGAGTTTCCAGCCGGCATCCACCCGGTTCCGGTAGTGCATCTCATATCCCGCTCCAAACTTCAAGAAAGGAAGCACCGTATAAATGCCGCCCACTTCCAGTCCCAGGCGGTCGGTTCTTCCCAGATTGTCCATCGTTCGCCATTCCAGCCCCCCGATAACAGCAAATGCCGGAGCCACTTCATATTTAGCCCCGACATTCGCCCAAGTTGCCAACTCTCCGTCTTGTGCCCGCAGCGACTGCTGCGACAGGCTTATCAAGACAATAAGCAGAAAATAAAATCTGCTTCCATTCACAGTGTTTCTTAGTGTCATATCCTTTGTACGTATTACATAAGTTAAAGGCACAAAGCTAAGAATAAATTCTGTAACAAATCTGGAATAAATCCGTAAATAATCAGTTCAATCTTTCTCCTAACGTCAGACGTTCATTCCATGCGCACCCAGTGCATCCAAAAATGCCGATGCAACGGCGATAATCACTTTCAAAATTTTGTCCCAAGCAGATGATTTTGTTCTCATTGTTTTTTCTAATTTTTAATTTATATTATCCCATCGGATTCTCGTCCAAATCCCCGTCGCTCCCGCTGCCGGAACCGCCGCCACCTACCTGGCTGCTCTGCACACTGCGAGTTGCCACGCGCGTATACGCCACCGTCTTCGCCATATTCGTCAGCGACTTGCCGGGGCGGAAGATGACGCGCGTTTTCTTAATCAACGAAGACGAAAAATCCTCCGCCTTCTCGGCACCCTTACTGCTGATTCCCATTTGCAGCGAACCGAGATCGCCCAGCCGCACGATGCGTCCCGCCTTCAGTGCACGGTTCGCCTCGTAGATGATGCCTGCCAGTGCTGCACGCACATCGGTTTCCGTACAGGTGGTACGTCCCGTAATCGCCTCGCACATTTCTTCGAAGTCCAACACACCTGTGGCCTGCGCCACAGCATAATACTTGCTCGGTTCATCCTTCTTAGCAGGATTTCTGCGAGCCACTACCGAATAATTCATGGATGTTGCCATAAAAATAAAAGTTTTGTTCCGAATACCCGGAGAGAAAAGCCTTTCTCCCATCGTCCGTAGTACAAAGATAGTGCATGCTCCAATGCCCCGAATCGCCATTGAAGCTTTATGAATTTTATTGAAAACAATATATATAAAAGTTTCTATAAGTCACTTATTTTCAGTAATTTTATAGCTGTATAATAAACCAATAAAAACAAAAATGGAACAAGAAGAAAGCAAATTCACGGTGCGCACCTACACTAAATCTGAACTGGCGCACCTTTACAATCCGCAAATGACTGTAAAAAATGCCACACAAGTACTTCGTCGCTGGATACAGCATAATCAAGAGCTACACAATGCTCTAATAAGCTTGGGATATACCGACCGAAGCCATATTTTTACCCCACGGCAAGTGCAACTAATAATTGACATATTGGGAGAACCATAAAGCCATTTTCAGATTTTAACATAACTTTTATACAGAATGCAAAAGTTATTTTCCACCCAAATATAACCATGTTATTTTGACAAAATTTTTAATTTATGAAAATATCTTACTATAAAAACAAGAAACAACCTCCGAGTTTAGAGCTGACCGAGTCAGAAGTAGTCAACCTTATCCGAGACGATGAAGAGCTGCGCAGAATCATCACCGAGATACGCCAAAGCATGGCGGACAATGACCTGCCTGCCGCCGAGCAGAAGAAAGGCGAACTGCCCGCCGTCACCTTTTCCGCCCGCTTTTCCGGCGGACGGCGATACGACAAGCTCGTGGAGTACACCGGAGAAATCTCACTGGACTTCGACAAAAAGTCCGAAGAGGAACTGCAACGCATCCGCCTGGCGGCGGAAAGCTGTCCCTACACCCACATCAGCTTCCGCAGTCCGCGCGGCAGCGGCAGCAAAGTCACCGTGCGCACCAGCCTTGCCGACGGCACCCTGCCCCAGTCGCCCGACGAAGTGCGTAACTACCATGCCCACGCCTACGACCAGGTAGCCACTTTCTATGAGAAGCTCTGCGACACCGGCCTCGACGAAGCCTGCAAGGACATGACGCGCCTCTGCTACCTGTCCCACGACGACGAAGTCTACTTCAACCCCGACGCACAGGTGTTCGTCGTCGATCCTGCCCTTCCCCTCAGGGAGAAGCCCAAGAGGACGACCGGACGGAAGAAAGGCTCCGTAGAGAAAACCGCCGGGGACACCACCGGCCGGCCTTCGGATCACATCCGCTACACCCCCGGCGAAAGCCGCGCCCTGCTTGCCACCCTGCTCCACCGGCACGACCACAAGGAGACGTACAGCGAGGGAAACCGCAACAACTACCTGTACAAGCTGGCATGCACCTACAACTGCTACGGCATTCCGATGCACGAAACGCAACTCTTCATTCGCGCCAACTTCTCCGACCTGCCCGCCGAAGAGCTGGACTCGGCAGTCACGAGCGCCTACCGCCATACCGAAGAGTTCAACACCCGCAAGCTGTCCACCGCCCAGTGGAACTTCCTGCACATCGAGCAGTACATCAGAAGCCACTACGACACCCGTTACAACCTAGTGAAGCACCGCATGGAGTGCAGTCCCCGTGGCGCCGGCACCTTCTGCGAGCTGGACGACCAGATGGAGAACACCATCTGGATGGAACTGAACGAAGCCGGCTACACGTGCAACGTCAAGAATGTAGGCAACCTCATCTACTCCGACTTCAGCCAGTCCTACCACCCCATCCGCCTGTACATGGAGCAACTGCCCGCCTGGGACGGCATCGACCACCTGGCGCGCCTCGCCCGCAGCGTAGGCACCGCCAACGCCGACTTCTGGCAGAAAGGCCTCACCCACTTCCTGGTGGGTATGGTGGCTGCCGCCACGAGGGACGACATCGTGAACCACCTCTGCCTCTTGCTTTGCAGCAAGCAGAACCTGGGCAAGACCACCTTCATCAACCGCCTGCTGCCCCCCGAGTTGCGTGCCGAGTACCTGAGCACCGGCACCATCACCCCCGGCAACAAAGACGACCTGGCGCGCATCAGCCAGTTCATGCTCATCAACTTCGACGAGTACGAAGGCATGAACGGCCGCGAACTGAGCCAACTGAAGGACCTCATCACCCGCAGCACCATCACCCTGCGCCTGCCCTACGCACGCCGCACGCAGAACTTCCCCCACGTAGCTTCCTTTGCCGGCACCTGCAATTACCCCCAAGTGCTGCACGACCCCACCGGCAACCGCCGCTTCCTCTGCTTCGAAGTAGACCGCATCGAACTCTACGACATAGATTACCCGCAACTCTACGCCCAAATCAAACATCTGCTGGACAACGGCTACCGCTACTGGTTCGAAGCCGACGAAGTGAACGAGATAGAAAGCAACAACCAGCCCTTCATCTTCAACACTCCCGAAGAAGAAATGCTGCTGACGCACTTCCGCAAGCCGGTACGGTTCGACCCGATAAAGTACATGACGGTAAGCGAGATAGCGGAAGAGATTCGGAGACGGACGGGGTATCAGTACACCGCTGCAAGCAAAGTGATATTAGGAAAGATTTTAATAAGGCTCGGTTTCAAGTTTATCTACGGAAGAAACGGACGACGATACGAAGTTGTTATGCTGGATTCTGAACAAACAAGATCAAACCAGCTCTATCCAAATAACTAAGTGCGGGGGGTGGGGGGGGGGGGGGGGGGGGAGGAATTGGGGTGGAAGAAAAAAAATAATAAAATAAAGTAGTTAATTTAATTTGTG
>JAUUPT010000042.1 GCA_030843315.1 Bacteroidaceae bacterium
ATTAGAGATGCTGACTAATGTAAAAATAATCAAAGAAAAATAGATATTTACTATGGATATTGCACAATTTATATCACAATTCCTTTACCGGATTCGCTATTGGTTGTTATGGGGCAGTTTACTTGTCACAGGATTAGTGATTTACTTCACTCAGTTTCTACCCTATAGCTATACCGTAGAAAGTAGTCTCTATGCCGGTGTAACTAATGCTACTACAATAGATGGCACAACCGTAAATTTTGCAACGATTAATAGCACATTCGATAACCTCATTAATATAGCAAAATCACGTGGTACATTGGAAAAGGTATCAGTCCGTCTGCTTGCCAATGCCTTAACATACGGAGAAGAATGGAAAGATAACCACTATATACAAGCCAAGCATTATCGCCAATTACTTCAAATAACACCTAAAGAAGTTTTAGCATTAGTAGATAGAAAAGACGTGAATAAGACTGCTGAAGCACTTTTTGCTTATCGAAAAGAAAATGGCAGTAATTTTGTATATTCTATGTTTAATCGTCCGGTAGCTTTCTATAGCGCCAATGCCTTAAATAAGATTCAAGTGTTACGTGCTGGAAACAGTGATATCCTCAATTTAAGTTATACAGCAGATGATCCTGGTATTACTCAGCAGACAGTCATTATCCTTATTGATGAATTATTGAAAGCTTATGAAATATTACGTTTCAAGGCAACTAATGATGTCATTGCTTACTTTGAAGAACAAGTACGATTAGCTAAAATACGATTAAATGAAGAGGAAGATGACTTGATGAGATATTGTGTTCAAGAACAAGTCATTAACTACGTAGAAGAGACTAAAGCTCTTGCTAATACCCGTTATGGCGCAGATGACCGTTTGGAAGAAACCATGCGTAATTATGAAAGTGCAGTAGCTTTGCGCAAAATGCTGGATGAAAAAATGGACATACGTGCCCAAATTATCCGCAACAATACCAATCTCTTGCAAGAACTGAACAAAGTTAGTGCATTGAACCAAAGTATCATGGAGCAAGAGATTTTTATAGCAGAGGCAGCCCAAAATAGCAACGAAAATCTGCAAAAGAATAAAGAAAATCTGCAAAAAGCTGAAGAAAAAATTAGTCATATTTCGGATAATTTGAATGAATATAATTTCACTAAAGAAGGGGTTGGCATTCAAGATATGGTCGCTGAATGGTTAACAGCATTAGTTAATGAAGCCAAAGCCGGAGCCGAATTAAAAGTCTTAAAGAACCGTCAACGAGAAATTTTTGAGCAATATAGTCATATGTCACCTGTAGGGACTCAAGTAACACGTAAGCAACGTGCTATTGGTATTGCAGAAGATAACTATCGCAATCAGATACGTGGATTGGCAGAAGCTAATCTCCGTTTGAAGAATATTGAGATGAATTCCAGTAATCTGCAGACAGTATCCCCACCTGACTATCCTTTGACGGACAATGGACGTAAGCGACTTATATACATCGTATTAGCCTTTGTTGGTAGCCTTGTATTTATCATCACATACTTCCTGCTCATCGAATTATTGGATCGCACGCTTCGAGATGCTTTCCGCAGCAAACGTTTGACAGGTTTGCCGGTCATTGCAGCATTCAATGGAGTAAGCAACCTCAAATTCCGTGGTTTCTTGAAAGCTTGCAACCGTATAGCTGCCGCATATTGTTGTCGCCAGTTGAATGGGCACCTTCAAGCAGGACGTCCTACTGTTATTAATTTGTTGAGTATGGAACCGCGAGAAGGTAAAAGTTATCTATCGAAGTACTTTACGGAATACTGGGAATCGGAAGGTTTACGGGTACGTATTGTCAGACCTGGAATTGACTTTGAAGCAGACTCCCGAGAGTATGTCAATGCCCAACAGCTATCTGATTTCTGGCAACTCAATGAGGCTGAAGAAAAACCGGATATTATTTTAATTGAATATCCTGCTGCCAGCACAGCATCCCTCCCATTGCCAGTTCTTCAGAAAGCAGACGCAAATCTTTTGGTAGCTAATGCATGTCGTCTCTGGCGTACCAGTGATACAATGACATTGAAGCCTATCAAAGAAGCAATGGGTGATACGCCAATATATCTCTATCTGAACAATGCCGACCGTGAAGTTGTAGAAGCATTTACCGGTAGCTTGCCACCACAAACTCCAGTACATTCATTCTTCAGCCGATTGGCACAATTAGGATTAACATCTAAAAGCGCTGCTGTAAAATAAGACTCCAGCATATAAAAAAAGAATATGGCACTATCAATAAAAAGTAATCACACTGATTGGACACCTAAAGGAATGGTTTATATACTATTCTTTCTAGGATTGGCTACCATGGTATATGGGCTCATAACCTCCCAGTGGTTGATCTTTGCTGGTATTGCATTTTTACCTATTGCTACCATATTTCTTTTTTTCTTCGCAAAGAAGCCTATGTTCAGTTATCTTCTGTTTGGGTTTATTGTTTGTTACTTTTCTGCAATATACCGATATGCCCGTGTAGAAGGTTTAAGTGTTATTGTAGATATTGCGCTTGGGGTTTCAATGATTTCTATTCTTATTAATGTTATTAATCAAAGAGATAGTTATCTTTGGAAAAATGCATTTAATATATTAATAGCGACCCACTTAATATGGGTATCTTACATTCTTATATGCCTGCTGAACCCTAATATACGAATATATAACTTGGCTGCCAATCGCAGTGTTTTTCTTACCGTTCCTTTGATATATATCATTTCAAGTATATTATTGTATAAATTCAACCAATTAAAAACAACTCTTCTACTATTAGGATTTTTTGTTATTACAGCAGCGATGAAAGTTTATTGGCAGAAATCCAAAGGCTTCGACTGTGTCGAGTATAATTGGTTAGTAAATGAAGGAGGTGGAATAACTCACTTGTTAAGAACAGGTATTCGTTATTTCTCCTTTTATACCGATGCAGGAAATTTTGGTTCCAGTATGGGTATGTTTACTATAACTTTTGGGATTTTGACATTTGTTGCTAAAAAAAACATTTCACGCCTATTTTGTTTAGGGGTAACAGTATTAGCAGCAGCTGGTATGATTATGTCAGGTACACGTGGTGCAATGGTAGTCCCTTTTGCCGGCTTAGCATTATATTGCCTACTTAGTAAAAGTATGAAAATGATAACGACTTGTATAATTGTGGGAGGATTATCATTTTGCTTTTTCTACTTTACTGATATCGGTAATGGCAATTCTTTTATCAGGCGTATGCGTACTGCTTTTCGTCCTACTGAAGATGCTTCTTTTAATGTACGTTTATACAACCAGGAGCGTATTGCATATTACCTAAAAGATAAACCTTTTGGAATTGGAATCGGTGGAGAAATAATGGACATAGATAAATTGGGAGAGTCCACCGAAGAAAAATCGATTCCTCCGGATTCTTTTTATGTAAATATATGGATAGAAAGTGGCGTTGTAGGATTATCTCTTTATATAGCTCTTCAAGTTTTAGTTCTACTACGATGCATTTATCTCATAATGTTCAGAATAAAAAACAAACAGTTAAGTCAAATTCTTGCAGCTTTAGTAGCTGGTGTTTTTGGAATATGGCTCAATGGCTATGTCGGCAGAGGAATGGGAATGTATCCCTCCAGTTTCATCATTAGTATTTTCATCATTTATTCACTGAATGGAATTTATATGGATAGAAAGATGAAAGCAAATGAAATTATGATATAAAACAACATAGGACTATAGTAATATTAATTCTTAATAGCAAAGTACTGATATGAACGATTTTTTTTCCATATTTAATCCAGATTGGTGGGCAGATGAAAACAATAATGCACTGCAAATGACTGATGCCATATTGTATCTGATATTCCTTATCCCAGTGGCATATCTTTTCATCTATGCAATTGCCTCATTGATGAAATATAAGAATCCCTACCCTGAAGCAAAAAAGCAGCATCGCTTTCTTGTGCTTTTCACTGTACTCCGCAATGGAAAGGAAGTGATAGAGTCAATCAATCATTTTCTTGACACGCAAGATTATCCAAAAGATAAATGCGATATTGCAGTAGCAGCTACCCAACTGCCGGAAGAGGATTTGATCACTCTGCTACAAATGCCCGTCAATATCGTTGTGCCGGATAAAGAGCAGTGTACCAAAGTGTATGCTATTCAACAAGTGATGGAAAGATATTCACCTAATGAATACGATATGGTAGTCATCTTCAATTCAGACAATCATATTGTTCCTAATGCATTGCATTTGCTCAACAATGCATACTATTCAGGATGTGATTCTATACAAGCACACCGTATGACGGAGAACTTGACAACTAATACAGCTGTTCTTAGTGCTGCCAGCGAAGAAATCAATAACAATATATTCCGTAAAGGACATACTAAATTGGGATTTTCGTCTGCACTACTTGGTTCAGGTATGGCTTTTGATTTTGAAATGTTCCATCGTATATCCCAGACTCTCGAAGGTTCCGACCTTGCTAAAGCAATGGAAATAAGGCTTCTTGAAGAAAACATATATACCGAATACATGCAAGAGATTGTTTGCTATAGCAAAAAACAAGAACATGCAGACGAATATAGCCGTGAACGTCAGCGTTGGCTTTCCGCACAATACAACAGTACTTTCTTAGCTATGAAACGATTACCAATCGCATTCTTGCAAGGAAAGTGGGACTACTGTAACAAATTGTTCCAATGGTTGCTTCCTTCACGTTTCTTGCTCATAGCCTGTATCGTACTGATTACAGCAGCAATAACAGTACTCGATTGGTCACTGTGTATTAAGTGGTACTTGCTGTTGGTATTCATTGGAATCAGCTTCCTCATGGCATTGCCCGAAGGAGAAATTAACAAACGCTTTAAACGTGCCATTTGGACATTACCAGTTCTTATGTTTGCATCCATATTTAGTCATGTAATCAGGCTTTTCAAAAGAAAGAGAAAATGAGGATTGCTATCGAGGCACAACGCATCTTCCGCCGTGACAAGCATGGCATGGACTTTGTTGTTCTTGAAACTCTGAGAGAGTTACAGAAATGCAAAGATGGAAACAAGTACTATGTACTTGTTTCCCCAGGTGAAGATCGTTGTCTGGAAGAATCGGAGAATCTCAGCATTATCGAGGTACATTGCCCTACTTATCCATTATGGGAACAAGTAGCATTGCCACGAACTATACAGCGGTTAAAGGTAGATTTGTTGCACTGCACATCCAATACAGCGCCACTATGGTGCCCTGTACCATTAGTGCTTACTTTGCATGATATCATCTACCTGGAACCGCGCCAGCATCGCAGTCCTTCTCTCTATCAAGAAATGGGTTGGTACTATCGCCGTTTGGTGGTTCCTAGAATCCTGAAGAAATGCAAAAAGATTATTACTGTATCTCATTTCGAATGCAACCGCATTCGCGAAGTGCTGCACCTTCCTGAGGAACAGATTACAGCGGTCTACAATGGCTATAATAAGCACTTTACTCCTATAGAAATACTAGATCAAAGTATCATTAGGAAATACATTCCACAAGAGGGATTCCTCTTTTTTTTGGGTAATACCGATCCAAAGAAAAATGCGGCACGCACTCTGAAGGCCTATGCCCTTTACTTAAAGGAATCAGTTGTGAAACGTCCGTTGCTCATAGCTGATCTGAAAGAAGACTACATCGATAATCTTCTCCGCCAAGAAGGAATCACAGAGATAAAAGAATATCTATATTATCCAGGATATATTGCCAATCAGGATTTAGCAACTCTTTACAATGCAGCTTTTGCATTCCTTTATCCTTCATTACGCGAAAGCTTCGGTATTCCAATGCTCGAAGCAATGGCTTGCGGCACTCCTGTCATTACAAGTAATACCTCTGCCATGCCCGAAGTAGCAGGTGAAGGCGGAATATTAGTCGATCCTAAACAACCGCAAGAAATAGCGGAAGCAATTCTAAATCTGGAAAGAAACGAGAGCTTGCGAAAAAGCCAAATAGGCTACGGATTGGAGCGAGTAAAACTATTCTCTTGGCAACATACAGCAGAAGAATACCAAAAGATTTATACCAAAGTGCAGAAAGTATGAAAATAACCTATTTGGGATATGCATTTGGAAAATCAATCAGGCGCTATCAAGAGGGGAATTATCCTTCTCACTTCTTGTATGGCTTTGCGGAGTTAACAAAAAAAGGAGAAAATGTCGGTTATGAATTAATTCCCTCCGGCATAATGGCTACTATTTCTTTCATGGGACGATTGATAAAGAACAAATCGGATATCATCGTTATTCCTTACGTTTATGAAGGTCCCCTATCGTTATTAGCTATCTTAAAAGAATTCAAATTAATAAGAGCATCAATAATAGCAATTTCGCATAAAAGTTTTAAAAGAGAGCCTTCCTATATAAAAAGAATATTGTATAAATGGCTGTATCGATCATTCGATAAAATATTATTCCATTCTCCATTGAATATGCAAGAAAGTCAAAAGTTGCATTGGGTAGACCCTTACAAAATGGAGATCATTCATTGGGGGGTTGACATTGACTTTTATAAGAAGATTTATTCAAAAGAAGCAACCGGATTTGTTTCTACCGGTCGTGAGAATCGTGATTTTAAGACACTAATAGCAGCTTTCTCTAAAACAAATTATCCTTTGAGTATCTATACAAACGATGTAAATTATGAAAACAATTATACATTTCTCAAGCAGTATATAGATAAATATCCTAATATACAAATCTCTTTGGTAGACAACATTAAGGAAACGGCATTAACGGCTATGAAACTGGTTGCCAGTTCATTCTGTGTCGTTATTCCCGTATATTCGGACTCCATATATTATTGTGTTGGGCACACATCCATTGTAGAAGCATTGGCATTGGGAAAACCGATTATTGCTACGCGAAATCCATACCACCCTATAGACATTGAAAAGGAGGGAGTGGGGATATTGGTTGAACCGGAAGATATATCTTCATGGGACGAAGCCATTACATATTTAGTCCAACATGAGGATCAAGCGCTCCAAATGGGGAAAAAGGCAAAAGAATTGGCTGAAAAGGTTTATAACATAGAGCATTTTTCAGAAGAGTTATATGAAATCTGTTGCTCTCTAATAGAAAAGTAAACCTTAAGAAAACACTAAAAACCAAGATAACTTTTTATTTTGTATAACCAGAAATAAATATTATCTTTGTAAAAAGCTCTAGTATGGCAGATTACATTATTACCAGTTTGCAATCGTGGGATGCCTCCTTTGGTGGAAATGCCAAAGATATAGCTTATGAATTATCCCGCCAACATCGTGTATTATACATAAACAGCCATTCTGGAACAAAGCGAAGAGGAGTCAAATTACGTGAGATTCAAAAACAACTTTGGGTATTGGATTGCAATATCAGTTTATTTCCTGTCAACAGATTACCCGATGGAATTCTATTCGATACAATAAACAAATATAATAACCATAAAATAGCCAAAGTAGTAAATCACTACACAGCCCAACTCAATTTTCAGAATATTATACACTTCTGTGATAATGATGTATACCGTAGTTTTTACGCGCGTGATTTTTTGCAGGCATCCATTTACATATATTATCGACGTGACAATCTGCATCCTGTCGATTATTGGAGTCGCCACATCGCAAGACTGGAACCGGCCATTATACAGAAAAGCGATATCGTGATGTGTAATTCGGCAGAGCTTGCCAAATACGCACTCGCATATAAGTCACCTTCCTTCATTTATGATATCGGTCAAGGCGTTGATTTATCTGCTTATCGCACAGATATTTCTCATGCATTGCCCAATGACTGTCAAGGTCTCCCCCGCCCTTACATTGGATACATGGGGGCATTAACCTCTTCACGTTTAGATATAGAATTACTGTATCACTTGGCACAAAAGCGTCCCGATTACACATTCCTTTTCATAGGAAAAAGAGACTCCATATTTATGAGCCATCCCCTAAGCCTCCTGCCTAATGTACACTTCTTAGGACTCAAGCCTATGGAACAAATGCCTGCATATACACAGGCTATGGATGTCTGTCTGAACCCCCAAGCCATAAATGAAGTCACTATAGGGAATTATCCAAGGAAAGTCGACGAGTACCTGGCTATGGGGAAGCCCGTAGTAGCCACCCGTACTCACACGATGGAACTTTTCAAAGATTACGTCTATCTGTGCTCCTCTCTCGAAGAGTATCTCAAAGCTATAGACGATGCATTAGTAAATGATTCACCAGAAATACAGTCTAAGCGAATTACCTTTGCCCATACCCACAGTTGGGCGCATAGTGTAGAAAAGATTTATAAAGCTATTGAAAATTATGAAAATACGAAGTCCATATAATAGAGACGATCTTCAAATAAGTAAAAAAGACAAAGTAGCAGAGGTAGGTTCCGGGCATAATCCCACCTATCGGGCCAATGTCATAGTCGAAAAATTTATCGACAGCAATTATCATCGGGGCGGAGATGTAAAGATATATCCTCATCAGCATTTTGTCAATGCAGATGGAGAACGACTCCCTTTCAAAGACAAAGAATTCGATTATGTCATCTGCAACCAAGTATTGGAACATGTAGAACATCCCGAAACGTTTGTTAGCGAACAGAGTCGAATAGCCAAACGCGGCTACATTGAAACGCCCAGCCTTATAGGCGAGCAACTGTTCCCCAAGAAGTCGCACAAATGGGCGATACTGGATATTGATGGCAAACTGGTAATGTACGAAAAAGCCCGGATGGAAGAGAATTATGCCAATGACTATGGCCGTCTTTTCTTGAACTACCTCCCTTACCAATCCATCGTATTCCGACTCTTGGGACTTACAGAAGGAGCATTGATAACCAACAGGTATGAATGGGAAGGAGAAATTGAGATTATCGTCAATCCTACTGACGAAAAATACCTTCGCTTCTTCACTCAACCATGGGATGATGAAATGATACGTATTATATTCCCTCCACGCAGCTTGGGCACTGAGATAGGAAAATTATTGAAAGCATTATGTTTCTATTTCAAAGACGAAGTTCGTAAACGAAAGAAACACGAAGCACTCCTCACCTTAAACGAGTATTTGGAAATCCATAAAGAGAAGTACTCTGAATTACTGAAAAAAACATAAAATATGCCTCTACTTAGCTACATAAAAGAGAAAATCAAAAATTCCCCTGGCTGGAAAACCCGCATACACCGCATGATGTTCTGTAATGCTCGTCCTCGTCGTTGGGTAAAATGGTTTCTCAATCCGCTGGTATTCCACCATGGCAAAGGAGCAACCATTCGAAGGCAGACGATTATGAATGTATCTCCCATCAATCAGTTCAGGCTGGGCGAAGGCAGCACAATAGAAGAATATTCAGTGGTGGACAATGGCGTTGGAAACGTTATCATTGGCAATCAAACCCGTATCGGATTACGTTCCACAATTATCGGTCCTGTACAGATAGGCGATCACGTGATACTGGCACAGAATATTGTGATTTCAGGACTGAATCATCGCTATGAAGACCCGGAACGTCCCATACATCAACAAGGGGTAAATACTGCCACCGTTGTAATAGGTAATGACTCCTGGATTGGTGCTAACTCAGTAATTACAGCAGGCATCAGTATAGGAAAGCACGTCATTGTCGGTGCAGGGAGCGTCGTAACCAAAGATATCCCCGATTATACCGTAGTTGTTGGAAATCCCGCCAGAATAATAAAGAAGCTGGACACCTCATCCGGCAAATGGATAAAAATAAACTAGAAAAACAGCACCGCTGAATGCATCTTTTTCCTACTTTTGCACCTTTTTTAGTTAAAACCATAATATTATGCAAAAAAAGGAAGTCATCACCCAAGTGATGCAAAAGAAGTAATTATCTCTCTCCACATTGACGATGAAGAGGATATAGTCATCAAATTTCAAGCAATTCATTCCCGAAATCGGCTGCTGAATGCTTTGGAAGCCGTTGCAATGCTCAACCAAACCTTGCTGGAAGAACAAAAAACATTCACCCCGGCCGAGAAGAAGGCACTGGCACACATCCGCCGAACGACACACGTTCTCAGCAGAAACAGAAAGAAGAAAGAGTAATGGCCGGAAACTGTAAAAACCGTTCGCCGCCGCCTATCCGTTAAAGCACGTTAAAAGACAGAAGAAAACAGAAAAGTAGCCTTCAGCACCCATTTCTAAAGATAAAAGGCCGCTACAGATATGTACAAGGAAGGGTCCGACCGCCCGAAGAGTACTTTTGTGCAAGAAATAAACCAAAACCATGTCATACCTTTGCAAAGCAGACTACGAAAAGCCTGCATAAATTAATAAAACTATCAACAATATGATCTCATTCTTATGGTTCAAACACCCCAATGACTTGTCGGGTGATAAAAGAGTGTCAAACCTTATTGACTGTGAAGGAGCACGCGGATATGGCAATTACTTGTATGTCATCGAATTATTGTATAAGCAGACAGACGGAAAACTGTCTTTCCGCCAACTGAAAAGTATGCAACGGAAAGGATTCCCGAAAGCCTATCTGGAAAAGATTGTCCGGGACTATAATCTCTTTCAGATTGAAGGAGACGAGTTTTCATCGGCCATCGAATTCTGCGAAAAAAGGAATGCAAAAGGTGCAAAAAGCACCCAGGCAAATTGCGAACAAACTGGCAACGCTTTGCCAAAAGATTCGGAAACGCTTCAAAATTCAGAAGAAGACAAAAACAGCGATAACACACCAAATGACAGCACATTAGACAGAAAACTCCCCCTCGCGCGCGTAAGAGGAGAAAAGAGAAGAGAAGATACTCCTCCAATAGGTTCCCCGAAAAAGGAGGAGGAGGGAAAGCCCTCACCAATTTTGAACTGGAAGAACTACCTCGAAGAAATGGTGAAAGACCAAGTCTGGCTGGAGTGCGTCTGCATGAAAAGCGGGTATGGAGAATTGTTGTATCGCCACAGGGACGAAGCGGTCAAAGAGTTTGAAAAGCACATCATCCTCTTCGGCAAAGGAAACGAAATCCTGCACGTGGAGGACGCCAAGCGATACTTCGCCTACTTCACCATGTGCGGCAGGCGTACCTCGCAAGAACTGCGCGTCACCTTGCTTGCCATTGACGTCCGGCAACAGGCCGACAACCCCGCCGCCCCCAACCCCTACCGCCACGAACAGCTCGTAGACGGCCGGCGCACCTACCTGGGTTGCACCATCCCCGACGACGCCCCGCCCCGACCGGACGAAAACGCCGTCTGGAACGAAGACATGAACGCCTGGATGCCGGGAAAGAAACCCAAAAAGAAACGAAACTAAAACCACGCACCCCGGCGTCCCAAACCACACACACCAACGTTCCAAACCACGCACCTCAATGCCCCGAACCACGCACCCCGTCACTCACGAAGTGCGTCATTCGGGACGCTCACCTGCGTCATTTGAGACGACGAGATGCGTGGTTTGGGACGGCAAGATGCCTCAAAAAAAATTAGATAATTCAAAATGAGAGATTTCAAAAAACACGGCATCGACACCCGTGGTCGCAGCAGCGGCAAAACCAAAACCATCTGCCCGCAATGCAACTCCACACGTGGCCACAAGGGCGACAAATCCCTGTCCGTCGACCTGGACAAAGGCTTGTGCTACTGCCATCATTGCGGCTACAAACTCTGTGTGCCGGACGATGCCGAAGAACGGAAACGACAGGAACAAATCGAGAAATACCGCAAGTCGACGCACCTGCCCCCGCACTTCCGCCGCCCCGTCTTCGACCCCTCGAAAACCCGGCGTAGCGAAGCCCTGGAGCGCTACTGGACGGAAACCCGCTGTCTCAGTCAGACACTGCTGGACGAACTCCGCATCACCGAGCAGGAGGAACTGATGCCGCAAAGCGGAAAAAGGGAGAACTGTCTCTGCTTCAACTACTTCGACGGCGACACACTGGTAAACACCAAGTTCCGCAGCGGCGACAAGCACTTCAAGATGGTGACCGGCGCCGAACTCATCCCCTACAACATCAACGGCCTGCTGGGCAGCCGCGAAGCCATCATCACCGAAGGCGAATTCGACGCCTGCGCCCTGATGACCGCCACCGGACGGCGCGACATCATCTCCGTGCCCGCCGGTGCGCAAAGCAATCTGACGTGGATGGACCGTTTCGTAGAAAGCCACTTCGAGGACAAGGAAACCATCTACCTGGCAGTGGACGAAGACCAGGCAGGCGAAGTGCTGCGCCGGGAACTGATCCGCCGGCTGGGTGCGGAACGTTGCCGGGTGGTGCATTATGGCCCGGAATGCAAGGACAGTAATGAGCACCTGATTCGTTACGGCGCCCAGAGCCTCTGCATCTGCCTGGAACAAGCCGAAGAAATACCCCTGGAAGGCGTTTTCACCGCCGCCGACTATCCCGAAGAACTGCGTGCCATCTTTGAAAACGGTCTGCAGGGTGGTGCCGAAACCGGATGGGAGAATTTCGATGCCAACTGCACTTTTGAATTGGGGCGCCTGCTGGTGACCACCGGGCGGCCCGGCGACGGGAAATCGGAATTCATAGACGAGTTGGTTCTCCGCCTCTGCCTGAGGCATAAGTGGAAAACCGCTTTCTACAGTCCCGAAAATATGCCGACGCACTATCACCTGAAAAAACTTGCCGACAAATTGCTGGGACGGGAATTCGCCGCCGCCACCTACGGCATGACCGAAGGCCTCTACCAACAGACCGCAGGCTGGCTGGCGGACAACGTGACGCACATCCTGCCCGGCGGAAAGGCCTACCGGATAGACGACATCCTGGAAAAAGCGCGTCAACTGGTACGCCGTCGCGGAGTGCGCACCCTCGTCATCGACCCGCTGAACCGGCTGGAGCAAGAGTCCGGCATGACCGAACGTGAATTCATCCGCCTGGTGCTGAACAAACTGGGCCGCTTCGCCCTGCAGCAGCACTGCCTCGTCATCCTCATAGCCCACCCGCGCAAGGTGAACCGCAACGAACTGACCGGTCAGCTACGCCGCGTAGACATGAACGATATCAACGGTTCCGCCGACTTTGCCAACATGTCCGACTACTGCATCGTCGTGGACCGCGACAAAGTGAAAGAGATGGTGACCATCTACATCGACAAAGTGCGCTTCAAGCATCTGGGCAGCGGAGGCACTTGCGCCAAGTTTGTCTACAACTACATCAGCGGGCGATATTTCCCTTGCGAAGAAGACATTGTACATACCGCCGACGGCGATAAACCCGGGCCTGTAAACACAGTATCCGATAATAAAATTTGGTTGAAAAATACTGAAGAACAGTCTTGCTTATTCAGCTGAAATTCGCTATCTTTGTGGTAATAAATACGATCAATAACAACCTAAACTTTAAGTATGATGAATATCGATGATCCTGCCTTGGATGCCCGTTTCCCTATCCGCAGTTATGGCAAAGGGGAACTGGCAATGTACTACCTTCCGGGTGTAGCACAACAAACCGCCGTCAACCAATTCAACGAGTGGATACGCACCGCCCCCGGCTTGGAACAACGCCTGCTCCAAACCGGAATGAGCCCCGCGTGCCGACGATACACGCCCGCACAAGTGCGGCTGATGGTGAATGTTTTTGGGGAGCCTTCTTAAGGTTCCCCTTTCTTTTTGCCAACCCTCCTTCTTTATCCTCAGTTATCCTCCCCTAACCTCCGTGAACCTCTTCTAACCTCCATCTCTCCCAACCTGCTGCCGTATCTTTGTATCAACGAAACGAAGCAGGAACAACGCCGCGGAGAACTGTTCCCCCTACCCTCGTTCCGGTGCATTTTAATTACTAATTTCTAAATTTAATTTTATGTCAAAAGCATTAGTAGTGCGCACACAGCGCCACAAGACAGTGGGAGACAAAGAGTCGCCTATGGTCTACACCCTGAGACGCAAGTCGAAAGATGCCAAAATCTTCGACCTTGCCCGTATTGCACAGGATATCGAAGCCCTGGGCGCCATGTCCGCCGAAGACGTGGAACACGTAGGCAAAGCCATCGTACGCCAGATGCGCCAGACCCTGACCGACGGCAACAGTGTCCGCCTGGACGGCTTCGGCATCTTCCACACCACCTTCAAGTGCCGTGCCACCGAGGTTGCCAAGGACTGTACGGTGAAAAACATCGAACGCGTCAACATCCGTTTCAAGGTAGCCAACACCCTGCGCCTGGTGAACGACAGCAATGCCACCACCAAGGGCGGGCCGAACAATCTAATCTTCGAACTCGTATCGGAGGATAGCAGTTCCACCGGTGGCGGCAGTTCTTCGGGGGGCAGCGGTTCGGACGGAGATTTGGACGAGAACCCGATGGGATAAGAGCCTCTCCCCTAACCCCTCCCCCGTAGGGAGGGGAATAAAGATAGTATCAGAAATAAATAGCAAAAGTAACTTCAAACCTCCCCTCCCTACGGGGGAGGGGTCGGGGGAGAGGCTTAAATTTAATATCTTATGAGTACAAAATCATCAACCTGGGACAAAGTATTGAAAGTGATCATCGCAGTAGCTTCTGCTTTAATCGGCGCCTTCAGCGCCAATGCCATGACCACCCGTTTTTAACTACTAATCCTAACCCCTAATCACTAAAAAACATGCGTTTCATCAACCTGATTGTGATACATTGCAGCGCCACATGCGAGGACCGTCCCTTTACCGAGCAGGCCCTGGCTGCCGCCCACCGTCAACGTGGAATGGCCGGTATCGGCTATCATTTTTACGTCCTCCGTGACGGCAGAATCCTGACCACACGCCCGGTCGAGAGGGCCGGCGCCCACGCCCGCGGCTACAATGCCCACAGCATCGGCATCTGTTATGAAGGCGGTTTAGATCATTACGGTAACCCCAAAGATACCCGAACCGAATGGCAGCGTCACTCCCTCCGCGTCCTGGTCCGCGCTCTGCTGATGGATTACCCGGAAGCAAAAGTTGTAGGACACCGCGACCTCAGCCCTGATCTGAATGGTGACGGAGAAATAGAACCGATGGAATGGACGAAACAGTGTCCGTGTTTTGAGGTGACTACTGAACTATTCTAAAAATTACATTGTAGTTCATATAAATTGTATTTGAAGCAATAATTATTGCTTCAAATACAATTTTATGTAGTACCATAGCTTACCTTGCTATGCCAAAGCCCATTAAATGAACCTGAAACAACAGCACGAATTGATTTCCATTTTCTTTGAAAGATATACTTCAATACATCACGCACCATCACAATTCCCAATAAATAGCAACAAGAAAAAAATCTATCTATTCCGTCTAAATTGCGGCGAGCAAACAACACTCGGCCTCTTACTAAATAATATTCACGAAACGGAACTAACTCTTTTCCTTTTTTAGTTCCCTCTTTATGATATACCACTGCCGCCGGTTCATACCAAATTTGATATCCCCAGTCTAATATATGATAACTCCAGTCAAACTCTTCATAGTATAAAAAATAGCATTCTGGCATCATTCCAACTTCTTCAATTACTTTGCGTGAAACCATCATGGCAGCACCATGCATCACTTCTACTCTCCTATCTACTAAATATTTTTCAGGCTGATCTGTATCATAAGAAGGAGTATTAAGTCTCAATGTTATATGGGTCATCTTTTGATATCCACAATATTGTATATTATATGGCGGAACATAATACCTTATCATAGGAGATACTCCACCGATCCCCGGTCTTTCCAAATGCTTGACCATCACCTCTAAGACCGGCGTTCGCACCACAGTATCATTATTTAAGAAGAAGATATAATCACCTTTCGCTTTTTTATACCCCAAATTATTCCCACCGGCAAAACCTAAATTCTCCTTACTACAAACAATTGTGACCTCAGGGCATAGGGAAGCGATACGCTCTACATCATCTCCTTTGGAAGCATTATCCACAACAATCACTTCATAAGGATATGTTTCATGCTGCTTTAGCGATGCTATCAGTTCGCAAGTGTCTTGCCAACCGTTATAATTAATAGTAATAATTGAAACCATAATATATTAGATGCAAAGCATATCTCACTGCTTTCTTATTTTATTGTATTCACGGTCTTTATACTCTTTAGCAGAGGTAAATAGCACAACTATCTTCCGAGTTGCCTGCTGCACCCTCACCCAGAAACTATTCCATAATCCACCACTTGCTATCGCTGAATTACAAGTCACCGGACGTACTTTCCTCGTTCGCAGAAAGCATAATTTACCATACTTTTTCAAACCAAAGGCTAACATACCATCTTCACCTCTTATTATATTAGTATGAAAACCAACCTTACGCCCTAATTCTGTGCGGAAAGCCATTACCATACCACGCACGCATAATTCCGGACGACGTACATTTTGCAAAGAAAGATAGCAGTCGCGCATAAATTCATATATTTTCAATCCCAAACGAGAATGCTTCTCATCTGGCAAAAAACTCCATAACCCATAGGTACATGCCACTCCCTCCTTTTCCAAATGAGAAACATGAGTAGCTATATAATGAGGAGGATATAAAGTATCCGAATCAATACAGATGTAGTACTTCCCTTTGGCATGATCCAAGCCACATTGGCGAGCAAACCCCGGACCTTTCTTCACTTCATGAAGCCAACGTACCCCCAATTCTTCCAATATAGAATCCGTAGTATCCGTCGAGGAATTGCTTACTACTATTATTTCAATTGGAAAACTGCAAATATTGTCAACTAATGACCATAAACATGACAGTATACGCTGTTCTTCATTATGGGCAATCAATACAACAGAAGCTAAAGGCTCCTCTTTAAGAAGGGACAACCTTCTCAACTTATTTGCAACTTCCAATTTGACAGCTTCAGGAACTGCTGAATAAGGACGTTCAAATGCAATCAAATATTTGTCATACCAGGCCATACTTATTTTCCTTTCTGAATTAATTGTTCAAATAGTTCAATCCAACGCACACCTATACGTTCCATTTTATAGTTTTCTGCTTTAGCACGTGCCATACTTCCCATTTTCTTACGGCATTCTTTATCTGCAATCAACGTATTGATCTTTTCAGAGAGTCCAACTATATCTCCATCCTGAACCAGCCAACCGTCTACCCCATCCGATATGACATCACGAGGACCACAGTGACAGGTGAACGCTACTACAGGCAAGCCACATGCCATTGCCTCAATAAGTACCATAGGAAGTCCCTCGAAACGAGAACTCAATACAAAAATAGAACTTTCCCTCATCTTTTGAGCGATATCAGATACCGTAGCCTCCAAAAAACAACTGTCTTGCAATTGCAAATCTGCAATCTGCCGTTCCAGTTGCGTACGCATCGCCCCATCACCATAAATTTTCAACTTCCAATCAGGATGCTTGTCAGCAACCAACTTCCATGCATCTATCAATCGGTCAAATCCTTTTTGAAAAACATATCGCCCTACGGCAATAACCTGCTTCTCTGTACAATCCGAATGTTCTTCTGGGAAAAAAGAGGATGGATTGGGAATCACTGTCACATTGTCCAACTCAGTCCAGAAAGCAGCATCCTCATATGTCAACACCACAAATTTAGAAAGCTTCCTCAACTCATGTATCAAAGCTGACATCCAACGACGCTGTATGAGAGCATAAAGGAATGAGGGCATCCAAGAAGCCGTAAAGTGCCGATAATGAAGGCGGTCGAAGTGAATTTCACCCACTTTCAGACTGCCGTCGGTCATCTGGTTTATAATATTCACATCACGACGCAAAAGAGAAACCGTAACATCAGGTTTTATCTGGTGTAAGCAAGCATCCAACTCCTTACGGAAAATCCGCATCTTCTTCCGATACAGCCATACCCTGCGCACAAAAGGATGGTAATAGGGTTCTTCAAAATCAATATCCAACTGATGTATCTGTATAGAAGTTTCCAATGGGAAAGCAGGTGGTTTATCACCACCATCAGTGATAATAATATGCACCTCGTAACCATGTGTCGCTAAGAAATTGGCCTTCATGATCAGGACACGCTCCATACCACTTGGATAATAGAGTGCAGGAATACAATAGGCAATTTTTGCTTTCTTCATAATGTTTTATTTAATAGCCTGCTCATGTCCTGAATCTTTTCTAAGGAATGAACGTAGAAGTTTATATTCTTGGAAATTCAATAGCCGAGTAACTAATACATAGAAAACTATACCACAAATCAGTCCTAACGCCAATTTTGCTCCAGCCGAAGAGACCAAAGAAGCTACCACATAAACAATTCCTCCCATGCAAACTGCTGACAATAACGAAGGTGCCAATATACGCATCTGAGCCCTATATCCGATACCTGTCAGTATTCGGGAATAGGCTACAACCACTATCATATCTACGGCCGAATACGCCAACACGCCCCAACAAACAGCCTTTATCCCAAACGGAATTGTAGAAAAAAGAATCAATATAGCCAGAACTTTTTTAACAATTTCCGATTGCATATGATAATCACTCCTTCCTTTAGCATCCAATACAGAAACATTAGCCTGCATAATGGGAAGCCACATAAAAGCCAAACTAAGCACTTGCAGAAGTGATGCTGTCGGCAACCACTTCTCCGTAAGAAGCAATGTGATGACAGGTTCAGAAAGTACAGCAAGCCCTGTCATTAATGGGAACAAGAGGAAGGCCGATACCCGTAGATATGTTATGAATATCCTATTGAACTTATCGTTATCATCTTGATAACGACACTGTATAGGATACAAGACTTTTTGGACGACATTTCCAAAATTCTGTACCGGAAACTGTCCCAATGTATAGGCCCGATTGAAAAAACCCAATATAGCCGCACTGAAACATTTTCCAACTACCAGCGAGTACATATTCGTATAAAGAGTATGAAGCAAATTGGAAAACAGTAGTCGTGATCCGAAAGAAAAAAGAGACCGAAAAGAGCTCAAAGAGAATTCCCATGCAGGTCGCCACCTGGCAGAATACCACAAGATAATAGTCCACGTAAGATTACCAATCAAATTTTGGAATACCAATGTCCAAACTCCATATCCATGACAAGCCATCCAAACCCCGACGCTACCACCGACAACCACTGACAACAATGTAGCTATTGCCAATTTTTTGAAATCAAGTGCAATCATCAAACGGGTCATTTGAATGACTCCCAAAGCACTAGTTATCAATCCCAAACCAAAAACACGGGTTACTTTCACCAATGTCGGTTGGTCATAAAAACTAGAAATAAACGGAGCAGATACAAACAAAAGCAGATATATGAAAGCAGCAGCTGCAATATTGAAATAAAACATAGTATTATAGTCCGTCTCCGTTCTATTTTTTTTCTGAATCAAGGCGTTACAAAAACCACTGTCAACCATTGTTTGGGCAATCGCCATGAATATACCCAGCATCGCAATAAGACCATAATCGTCAGGAGAAAGAAGACGGGCTATCACAATCGTGAGCACGAACTGTATTCCCTGAGACGAGAAACGCTCCATCGCATTCCACATCACTCCTTTAGCCGCTTGATTCTTTATTGACATATTACATTAACCCTGCTTTTTCTTCAAGACCATATTTTTAAAAAGAGTATCCCACTGCTGCATAATCTCATCCTTAGAATAACGGGATATGCTCCGACGCGCCTCACTGCCCATACGTCTACGCTCATCTTCATTCTCTATCAAACAAGAAATGGCTGCTGAGAGTTTTTCAATATTTCCATTCTCTACCAATAGCCCATTCTCTGCGTTCTTTATAATCTCTGAAGGACCACTGGGACAGTCGAAAGAAACGCATGGCAGGCCACAACTCATAGCCTCAACTAACACTAATCCAAATCCCTCAAAGCGCGAACTCATTACATAAATAGAATGATCAAGATACTCCTTGTAAATATCAGAAGTAGCCTCATGCAAAAAGAAAGAAGATTCCAAATGATATTTTACAATCAAAGCCTCCAGTTCAGACTTCAGTGGACCATTTCCATATATATCCAATTGCCAGTCTTGATGTCTCACCGCAACAGCCGCCCACGCCTGAACCAATAGATCATAGCCTTTCTGCATATCCAAACGACCAGCACTCATCACCTTCTTGTTCCCCAAACTGGAAACTGTGGAAGGGAATTTTGTCAGAAGATTTGGTATTACACAAGTCGATACCAATTTTTCCCACTTTTTTTTATCTTCTTCAGTCAGTGTTACCAGAATATCCGCTTTCTTGATTTGGCGCAACATATAAAAATCATATATATGGGAAAAACATCTCAAAACCGAGAAACGGGAGAAATCTCCACTTTTTAATGAAGCTTCCTTAGATATATGACTCTCAATTATATACCTATGATTTCCTGGTGCATGAATGATAATGTCAAGAACTGGATAAGAATAATTCGTCAATATAATAATGTCAGGAGATATACGTTCTACCGCCTCATACAGTTTTCTTTTAAAAACCACACGCATATTTCGATAAACTCCCACACGTTTCAGCATCGGATAGCGACTTTTAGTATAGAACAAAACACCTAAATCCACATGATAAATACGAGAAGATAGCGGATAAGAGAGTTGATTTTCTCCTTGTTCATAAGTAATCAGCGAAACACCATATCCCAAATGATCTGCCAAATAATTCATCTTATCAGTCAGAATACGCTCCATGCCCGCCAATAAAGCAATAGATTTATATATATATAAAATTTTCATATTGACAATTTGCCACTTTCCGATGTACTTATTCAATTTTACTTAATTTCATCCGTAAATATAACCCTTTCAACAGACATAAGCAAGAAAGAATACCGGCTTTAACGAAAACAATAAAATCCTTTTATTTCCACTTGATTCAGAATTTCACCTCCTGTCCTGCCACAAACTCTTCCCACCACACTACGAGGGTCAGCAGATGGAAGTATTGCAGCGCTTTGTTTTGCCGATGCCAGAACCAACCGCCGGTTTGCCCGGCTTCACGGTCGTAGTCCGTGAGGAATTTCTCTACAACATCGCGGCGAAGATACTCGTCCATAATACCGGAAGAAAGGATGAAGTCCTTGAAACGGGCACGCTGCAACGGATCGCGGAAGAACAACGGCATCGGTGCAAAACCGCCTTGTTTTTTCTTAGAGGTGATGGCTTCCGGGAGCAATGGCTTGTAGTGATACTTCAGCAAATATTTAGAGACTGAGCGCCCACGCGCAATGTCCAAAACGCTGTCTCCCTTGCACTTCAAACCAACGGGCAATTCCTGCAGGAAGTGGAAAAGATCTAAATCCATGAAAGGGAATGTCAGATTATTACCAAACATCTGTGCCATGCGGGAAGCTTTGAAAAGGATGATGCGGTCGATGACTATCTCCAAGTCGGAAACAAGTGCGTGCTGCGCATACAGATGCTCAAAGCTGCGGGTATCTGCTTTAGGAGATACTGAGGGGATGAAATTTACTTTCGGGTTCTGTAAAAGTTCCTGCATGGCAGAATCGGAAAATCCAAAACGTTCACCTTCCAGGACATGGAACATCTTATCGAGGTGGAAGTTGATGCGGGAAAGTTTACCGCCGGTATCAAAGGTTTTACTACCCAGGATATGGCTCATGCCACGCATCAACGGACGTATGCCTGCACGTGCCGCCAGATAATGAAGCGCTACTTCACGACCGGAAGTACCGAAATATTGATCGCTGCCGTCACCGCCCAGAATCACTTCGGGTTTATCGTCACCTATCATTTTCATGGCACAGTAATTCACCATCAGTCCGCCCTCAACAAATGGTTCACCCAGAAACCGGACGATATCAGGCAATGCATTGATTTCCGTACCATCTATCTCGTACTCATGATGACGGGTGCGGAAAGTATCGGACATCAGCCGCGCCATAGGAAGTTCCGTCCAGGTATCTCCCTTGAAACCAACTGAGTATGAATCGATATCACCGTCGTAAATGCTGCGCAAAGCGGCAAGGTTGGAACCGGAATCATAACCACCACTCAAGAGAATGCCAACCCGACGACTGTCTCCAATACGACGACGGATGGCCTGGGCATGCAGTTCTCCATAGCGGCGGGAATAGGCCTCTATATCGGGCGCTTTATCAATAACCACTTTGACTTCATGAGGAAAAACGGCATCATGTTTGAGGATGTTGGAAGCTTCTTTCAGTATGTGAATCTGTTCACCGGCAGCCAAAGAGTAAATGCCGGAAACAACACTATGATCTTTCTTCAAAATTCCCCGCTGAAGAAATGCACTCAATGAAACGGGATTATAGCCGGTTGTTTCTCCAATCTGTTCTTTCAAGAGTTGCCAAGAAGTGGCATAAGTTCCATCAGAAGTGTAGTAAATGGAATAATAGGTGCCATGATGGTCACGAACTACTCCACATTCATTATCTGAGTAGTATACTATGATAAATGATCCGTCCAAATGGGAAAAGCCGGAGAGCGGATCAGCCAGATAAGCGGTGGCAGCCAACTTCGCATTACTGTCATCGGGAGTGGATTGGAGCGCATCCCTATTGTACAAAGTTCCATAGAAGAATAATCGCAAGTTCTCATTCTCAAAAAAGGATTCGGGCTTTTCGCCCTTCATGCAAGTTGTGCGCCAATCTTGAAAGGTGATTTTTCCGTATATCATTTGTTTTTGTATATGGTTCTGAATATCATTCCGCCACCCCATGCTGCGTGTGTATAAATTTCTTATTCGCGCCACGCAGTTTAAAGATATTGGCAGCCATCAACAGGAAAGTATACGGTAATTTTTGCAGGGACATTGCCAGTCGGCTGGTACAAAATCTCTTAGGAACAGCAACGAGCAGAGCAACGGCAAGCAGTATCAGGAGCAACCACCACTTCAAGCCCCAAACCCAATAATAAAGGGTGGAAAGTACGGAGAAAAAGAAAGTGAAGCCCATCAGCAACAGACGGGGAATGGAAAGTTGCTGGAAAAGCTTATCGCAGAAATCCCAGTTCCGGGCGGCAATGGCTTTGCCCAAAAGTTTGGCAAACACCTGGCAGTAGTGCCACTGGGCGGAGAGCCAACGACGGCGCTGACGGGAGAAGTCTCCGGTATTCTGGATTTTTTCGTCAAACACAAACGTCTCGGGCAGATAGTAAAAGCGCTTGCCACGATAGAGCAGCGTCAGTTCGAGCTCGCGGTCGAAGCCGCCTACTGCCTTGATGTCCGCCATCGTATCGCGAAACAGGTCGTATTGGAATGCCATGCCGGAACCGATGAGGGCGGCAGACAGACCGAGTTTGGCATGGCCCAAACGGAAAATGGTGTTATTGATTTCTTCGCTGATGGCATCGAGCAATGCCATGTCGTTATTCAGATTCTTGGCGATGCGATGGGTCTGCACCACTTCGACATCGGGGTTGGCAAAAAGGTCATTGATATCGTTCAGGTAGTCGTAGGGAATAACATTATCTGCATCGAGTATCACGGCGATATCATAATCGTTACCGATGGCAGCCATGGCGGCATTCAAGGATTTGGATTTGGTGCTTTGCTCAAAATGGACTTCGACCAGACGGATAGGGAGTGCGGCAAGAGAGGCATTGGTTTCGGGTTTCATACCATCTGAAATGACAACGGTATCAAAGCAGTCGGCAGGATATTCCTGATCCAGGCAGGAGTGCACACATTCGTGTATGACGGCATCTTCACGATAAGCGGGAATGAGTATGGCAAAACGCTTATGCTCTTTTGCCGGTGGGGACAGCGGCAAAGCGGGTCGACGCGATGCCAGACTATAAACCAATAGGTATAGTATGTTTATAGCAAACAGTATGTATAAAAGCCAATCAAGTATATGCAGTATCTGTTCCAAAACTTACCGATTTTAACTTAAACGTTTATGCTCGTTTTAATGGATATCCGTCACAAAGATAATAAAAAGATGTAAAGTGGGGACGGAATTTATAAAAAAGGTATAAGAAAACAAATAAAAAACGAGCAAGCTCTCACGAACCCCTCGCCTCCGATAAGAAAAGCCTTAAAGGCTTTTCTTTTAAGTTACATCAAAATTGTTACCTAAAAATCAATCTTTCTTTTTTACCTGAGAAAAAAACTTCAATTACCTTACTTTGAAAACTTCAAAATTCCAACTTTTTACCTTTACCTAATTTACCTATTTTCTTAATTCAAATACATTTAGCTTATGAAAAAATATCAATCCTTTTACCTAATAACTAATACTATACGTATTGAAAACTATTTTAAATTTTAAATCCAAATGCAGTTTCCCAACTGCACTGCAAAGGTAAAGGTTTTCTGCACACCGGCAAGCAGTTGCATCGTTTTTAGTATGTTTTATAACATAGTTTTAGAGTTAAAGCGTAGCTTTTACACTTATAAACACTTATAGGATGCTATTTTCTTGCTTCGGCAATGTAGGAAAGGGCTTCTTCGCATTTTGCAGTGACGTATGCCCAGTCTTCAGTAGCAACTTTATCATTCGGGAAGAGTTTGGAACCCATGCCGACACAGAATACTCCGGCTTTTATCCAAGAGGTCAGGTTTTCCGGAGTCGGCTCTACCCCACCCGTCACCATCAGTTTGGACCAAGGCATTGGAGCAAGCAGACCTTTTACAAGTTTGGGGCCGAGTACATCGCCCGGGAATATCTTGCAGAGATCGCAACCGGCCTCTTGGGCAAAACCGACTTCGGACACGCTTCCGCATCCGGGAGTATAGGCTACGAGACGGCGGTTGCAAATCTTGGCGATCTCGGGATTGAACAACGGGCCGACAACAAAGTTGGCACCCAGTTGCAGGTATAAGGCAGCAGTTGCAGGATCGACAACAGAACCTACGCCCATAGCCATATCGGGGCACTCACGGGCTGCAAATTTCACGACTTCGGCAAATACTTCGTGGGCAAAGTCGCCACGATTGGTAAATTCGAAGGCACGAACGCCCCCTTCATAACAGGCCTTTACTACTTTCTTTGCTACTTCTGCATCTTTGTGATAAAAAACGGGAACCATGCCGGTAGAACCGATTTTATTTAATACTGCAATCTTATCAAACCTACTCATATTACTAATGATTTTTATATATTTTATCGTTGTACTCGTCCGCTGGCATCACCACCTGCCAAGGTTTCGACTTCTTCTACTGAAACAAGGTTGAAATCACCGTTGATGGTGTGCTTCAGGGCAGAAGCGGCAACGGCGAATTCGAGGGCAGCGCCTTGATCGTCCTTCGTCAGCAGGCCGTGGATGATACCGCCCGAGAAAGAGTCGCCACCACCTACGCGGTCGATGATGGGGTTGATGTCGTAGCGTTTTGATTCGTAGAACTCCGTGCCGTTGTAAATCATGGCTTTCCAGCCGTTGTGAGTGGCAGAGAAGGACTCGCGCAGCGTGGAAATCACATATTTGAAACCGAATTCTTCGGCCATCGCCTTGAAGATGCCTTTGTAGCCTTCAGCATCGGTCTTGCCGCCTGCGACATCGGCATCGGGCTTGAAGCCAAGGCAGAGTTCGGCATCTTCTTCATTGCCGATGCAAACATCGACATACTGCATCAGGGGCTTCATGACGGACTGGGCTTTCTCTTTTGTCCATAGTTTCTTGCGGAAGTTGAGGTCGACAGACACCGTGACACCGTGGCGCTTGGCGGCTTCGCAGGCAAGGCGGGTCAGTTCGGCAGCCTTATCGGAGATGGCGGGAGTGATGCCGGACCAGTGGAACCAATCGGCGCCTGTCATGATAGCATCGAAATCGAAATCCGACGGATCGGCCTCGGCAATAGAAGAATGTGCACGGTCGTAGATAACCTTGCTGGGACGCATGGAAGCGCCGCTTTCGAGGTAGTAGATGCCGACACGGTCGCCGCCACGTGCGATGAAATCGGTGTTGACGCCATACTTGCGCAAGGCATTCACTGCGGACTGGCCTATCTCGTGTTTCGGCAGTTTGGTTACAAAACAGGCATCATGACCGTAGTTGGCACAGCTGACGGCGACGTTGGCTTCGCCACCACCATATACTACATCAAAAGAATCGGACTGTACGAAACGGGTGTTTCCCGGAGTGGACAGTCTCAACATGATTTCACCCAATGTAACGACTTTCTTTCCCATAATCTATTTTACGTTTTTACTTAGTATGTTATTAATTCGTTTCCTTTCAAATTATCATTTCAAGGCAAAAAACTCTTTAAACATCTGGAAACATGGATAGTAAACAGATAAAAAAAGCTATTGCCACCATATCCGTGTGCGAGCACAAAGATAAGACAATTTTTTGAATACAAAAAATTATCATATATTTGTATCAGATATATTGAAATTATAATTGTGTACGGACACAAGAGAGAAATCGTAATCGGGCGGAATTATACTTTGTAAATAACAGATTGTAAATGGAAAGGGTTAGAATAAAAGATATCGCCAAAATGGCGGATGTATCTGTGGGAACTGTGGACCGCGTGATTCATGGACGCAGCGGTGTTTCCGAATCGAGCCGAAAGCGAGTGGAAGAAATACTAAAACAGCTGGATTACCAGCCTAATATGTATGCCAGCGCACTGGCGTCCAACAAGAAATATGCCTTTGCCTGCCTGCTGCCGTTGCACGAGAAAGGCGAATATTGGACCGAAGTGGAAGCCGGAATACAGAATGCAGTGGAAGCCTATTCGGACTTCAACGTTGCCGTGCAACTTTCCTATTACGATCCGTATAATTACAATTCGTTTGCAGAGGCTTCCAACAAAATATTGGGGATGGAGCCGGACGGGGTGATGTTCGCCCCTACCGTTCCGCAACGCACCAAGCCTTTTACGGACGGACTGACGGAACGCAATATACCTTATATATATATAGACTCGAACATCAAAGAAGAGCCTGCCCTCTCCTTCTTCGGACAGAACTCGCACCAAAGCGGATATTTTGCCGCACGCATGCTGATGTTGCTTGCCGGCGAGGATGCACAGGAGATTGTGATTTTCCGCAAGATAAACGAAGGGGTTGTGGGTTCCAACCAGCAGGAACGGCGCGAAGTAGGCTTCCGCGAGTACATGCAGGAGCATCACCCCGCCTGCCACATCTGGGAACTGGACTTGCATGCCAAGCGTGACAGCGAAGATGCACAAATGCTGGATGATTTCTTCCGGGAACATCCGGCGGTGAAGAGCGGTATTACGTTCAATTCCAAAGCATACATCATCGGGGAGTATCTGCTGAAGAGACAGAAGAAGGACTTCAACCTCATGGGCTACGACTTGCTGCAACGGAACGTGGACTGCCTGAAACAAGGAAGTATCTTCTTCCTCATTGCACAACAGCCTGCCCTGCAAGGATTCGACGGCATCAAGTCGCTATGCGAATACCTGATTCTGAAGAAAGAGGTTGCGAGGGAGAACTTTATGCCGATTGACTTGTTGACCAAGGAGAATATTGAGTTTTATTATAAGAAGTGACTTAAAAATTAGGACTTAGGGAGCCGCGTTGTTTATTTGAAGCGGCTCTTTTTTTGTATCTTTGCAGCCGATTTTAACTGAATGAATATATGTCTTTAATTACAAATACAACTCAAAAGCCCAAAGGCGGCTGGTGGGCATTGAGCCCGTTGGTCGTGTTTTTATGCCTCTACCTGGTGACGTCTCTCCTGGTGAATGATTTCTACAAAGTACCTATCACCGTGGCTTTTCTGGTATCATCGTGCTATGCCATTGCCATCACGCGCGGACTGAACCTGGAGCAACGTGTCTACCAGTTCTCTGTGGGTGCCAGCAACAAGAACATCATGCTGATGGTATGGATCTTCATCCTTGCCGGAGCTTTTGCACAAAGTGCGAAGCAGATGGGAGCCATTGATGCAACGGTGAACCTGACGCTGCACATACTGCCGGACAACCTGTTGCTGGCAGGTATCTTCATTGCCGCCTGTTTCATTTCCCTCTCCGTAGGCACCAGTGTGGGAACGATTGTGGCACTGACGCCCGTAGCCGTGGGACTGGCAGAAAAGACAGGGATCGACCTGTCCTACATGGTGGCCATCGTGGTGGGAGGCTCGTTTTTCGGAGATAATCTCTCGTTCATTTCGGACACCACCATCGCTTCTACAAAAACGCAGGATTGCGTGATGAGGGACAAGTTCCGGGTGAATTTCATGATTGTGGTGCCGGCTGCGCTGATTGTGCTGGGCATCTATATTTTTCAGGGATTGTCGATAACTGCTCCGACAGAAGTACAAGACGTGGAATGGGTGAAGGTAATCCCCTACCTCATTGTGCTGGGTACGGCAATCGCCGGTGTCAACGTGATGCTGGTGCTGCTGCTGGGCATTGTGTCGACAGGAATTATCGGGATAGGTATTGCCACAACAGGCATCTTTTACGGTGTAAACACGAGTGTAAGCACTGCCTTCTTCGACTGGTTCGGTGCCATGGGGACGGGCATCACGGGCATGGGCGAACTTATCATCATCACCCTGCTGGCAGGCGGAATGCTGGAAACGATCCGCTACAACGGTGGAATCGACTTCATCATTTCACGCCTTACGCGCCACGTCACCGGGAAACGGGGAGCCGAACTGAGCATTGCCGCCCTCGTCAGCATCGCCAACCTCTGCACCGCCAACAATACCATCGCCATCATTACCACCGGACCGATAGCCAAGGACATCGCCCAACGCTTCCATCTGGACCGCCGCAAGACGGCAAGCATACTCGATACCTTCTCGTGCCTGGTGCAAGGGCTGATTCCCTACGGTGCCCAAATGCTGATTGCCGCAGGGCTGGCAGGCATTTCACCCCTAAGCATCATCGGAAATCTTTACTATCCGTTCTGCATGGGGATATGTGCGCTGCTGGCTATATTAGTGAGGTATCCGCGAAGATATTCTTGAGAATTATGATTTTAATTCAAAAACTTTTCGTATCTTTGCAGCCGCTATTACGAGATAGTAGTATAATTCAAATCATTAATTAAAACATTTATTTAAAAATGGCAACAAAAATCAGATTGCAAAGACATGGACGTAAAAGCTATGCTTTCTACTCTATCGTTATTGCAGACGTAAGAGCACCACGTGATGGTAAATTTATTGAAAAGATTGGTACTTACAATCCTAACACCAATCCTGCCACAGTAGATTTGAAGTTCGACCGCGCACTCGACTGGGTGATGAAAGGTGCACAACCTACCGACACCGTTCGTAACATCCTCTCAAACGAAGGCGTTTACATGAAGAAGCACCTTATGGGTGGTGTAGCCAAAGGCGCATTTGGTGAAGCAGAAGCAGAAGCAAAATTCGAAGCTTGGAAGAGCAACAAACAAAGCGGTTTGGCAGCTCTGAAAGCTAAGGAAGAAGAAGCTAAGAAAGCTGAAGCCAAAGCACGCATGGATGCTGAAAAGAAAATAAACGAAGAAAAAGCTAAAGCATTAGCTGAGAAAAAAGCTGCAGAGGCTGCCGCTAAAGCTGCTGAAGAAGCACCTGCTGAAGCTCCTGCTGAAGAAGCAACCGAGGCTCCGGCCGAAGAAGCTCCTGCTGCTGAAGCTGCTGCTGAATAAAAATAAAGCACAGCTATCTTTTCACAAAAATGGGATTAAAACTGTAAAATCCTCTTTGGTTCATACCAAAGAGGATTTTTTTATTACTATATTTGCATCCTAATCATTTACTAAAAGAAAAAGCAATGAAAAAGTTTACTTACCTGCTTGCTGTAGCCGCTGTGTTTGCAGCTTGTAACAGCGGAAACAAAGGTTACACCGTAACCGGAACCGTAGAAGGTGCAGCCGATGGCGACACTGTATACCTGGAAACCGTGGAAGGACGCCAATTTGTGAAATTGGACTCTGCAGTCGTTAAAGGCGGAACGTTCACCTTCAAGGGAACGCAAGACTCTACCGTCAACCGCTACATTTCTTACAAAGCCGAAGGCAAAGACGGCGTAGCAATCGACTTCTTCCTGGAAAACGGAAAAATCAAAATCAATCTCTCGCAAGATAACAATTCTGCTACCGGAACAACCAATAACGACGCTTACCAGGAAATCAGAGCTCAAGTAAACGGACTGAACAAGCAGATGATGACCATCTACGAATCAATGTCGGACACAACTTTGACTCCCGAACAGCGTGAAGCTAAAGGAAAGGAAATGGATACTCTGGAAGGAAAAATGACAGATGCCATCAAGGCCGGTATCAACAAGAACATCACCAACGCAGCAGGTATACTCTTGCTGAAACAGAATTACTACTACATGGGCGTAGAAGAACTGGAACCGCTGATGGCTCAGATTCCGGCTGCTTACGACAATGACGCAGTGATCACCAAAATCAAAGGAAACGTTGAGAAGATGAAAGCTACCGCCGTTGGTCAGAAGTTTACGGATTTCGAAATGAAAACCCCGGAAGGAAAAGCAGTGAAACTGTCGGACTACGTGGGTAAAGGTAAAGTTGTCCTCATCGACTTCTGGGCAAGCTGGTGCGGTCCTTGCCGTCGCGAGATGCCTAACCTGGTAGAAGCATACAAGAATTATAAGAATAAGAACTTCGAAATCGTCGGCGTATCTCTCGACCAGAACGGCGAAGCATGGAAAGATGGAATCGCAAAGCTGAACATCACTTGGCCGCAAATGTCCGACCTGCAATACTGGAACAGCGAAGGCGCTAAGTTGTATGCTGTAAGCAGCATTCCTCACACGGTGCTTATTGATGGTGAAGGTACTATCATCGCCCGCGGATTGCACGGAGAAGAGTTACAGGAAAAGCTGGCTGAAGTAATCAAATAAAATACAGCATGAGGGTGTGCCGGAACTGAAATCAAATGACACACCTTAATACCCCAAATGACGCACCTCACGAGTCGTATGCTTAGGCATTTCACTCGTTGAGGTGCGTCATTTGGGGTATTAAGGTGTGTCATTTCAGACGACGAAGTGCGTCATTTGAATTATGAAAAGATACGCTCCGCCATTTGCATTCCCAACCGTACGGTCTCCCATTGGTCTGCTTCATCGGCGTCCGAAGGAGAAAGAAGTGAATTAGCATCCGGCAGGCAGAGGGTGAAACGTTTTAAAGGAATGTAATTCAGTACACTCTCCGTCTTGGCTTGCAGTTCGTCCAACTCGTCCTCGTGGGGATAATGAGACAGCACAAAACCAAAAACAGACGACTTTTCGTGTATGAACCACAGCAAGCTGTTGCGGGCACAAGCGCCACAATCATAATTCAGAAAATAAGCATCGGCTCCATGCAACTGCACCAACATATCCATCGGTGCATGAAAAGCGATATACATTCCGGCCGGACGTTCGCGCAAAACGCGGTTGTTCAGGCGGATCGTCTCTTCCATAATCAAGGAAGTCACACCATCGAATTGAATATAGCGGCAACCGGCATCATATAATTTGGATAGTAAAAAGCGATAGCAAGCGGCAATATCATCTGTCAAAAGCCGGACATCGGGATAAACAATCTCCAGCTGGGCACGCTCCACGCGTTGGAGAATCTGCGTCATCACCTCGGCAGGCGAAGGAATATGTTGTTTGGGCATCGTGCCCTCTCCGATGACAGAAAGCAGGAAAGTAAATTCTTCAAAGATAGGATGTTGAGACAAACTGATTCGCTCTGTTATCTCTAAAGCGGAACCCGCGGCAAAAGGTTGATTGTCCTTGGAGTGAATGCCATCCCAGCTCTCCAAGAAATCGCGGCTCCGAAAACCGCCATCCGAAACGACTTGCATGCCTCCCGACTCCAATCGTTCCACTAAATTGCGTACTTCTGCATTTTCAATCGCCTGCAAGGTCTGCCGGCTCACTTGTCCGTTCTGATACTGCTCACGAGCATCTCTTAGTGCACGAGGTACACAGAAAGCTCCGGCTATATCAATTTTAAACGGAGGAAATACATTTGCCATATTCATCCTTTCTTTATTGATTATTGTATTGCATTTAATGATGCTTTGCTCTAAACCCACGAGCAACAAAGCGGCACTACTGAACGGCAGGTCTTCTGACTTAGTCTCCATTCCGAACGCCTTCCCAATCATTCGTCGATGATTAGTGGCCAGGGGTACTTAACGGAATGTTTGATATAAAACTTCACAGCAGCGGGACTGTTCGGGAGTTTCACCCGATTCCCTTTTAATTATTAAGGACGAAAGCCTTAAGTAAACCAGTTCGTTGCAAATATAACTAAAGTATTCGAAAAAGCACAATCTCCTTAAAAGATTTATCTTCATTTGACACTTCAAAATTCAACATGCAAATAATGCAAGTTTATTATCCAAAAAACAATAACTCGACAAACAATAATAAAATTAAAGTTTTCTATTTTAAGTTTTACATATACTGATTATTAACAGATTAACACTTTTTAGATACAGAAAAGTTTCCAAAAACAGATAACATACGAATAAGAGTGATACCTTTGTTTCCGCAATTAATCAGAATAAACAATCCCATATTACGACTAAAGATATGATACAGACAGTACTCAAACGTGACGGACGCGTCGTTGGTTTCAATGAAGAAAAGATAGCTACCGCCATCCGTAAAGCCATGTTGCACACGGATAAAGGAGAGGATTTGCAGTTGATTCATCAAATTACAGATCATATTTCTTTCAAGGGAAACCCGCAAATGACGGTGGAAGCCATTCAAGATATGGTGGAAGTAGAGTTGATGAAGAGCAGCCGCAAGGACGTTGCACAAAAATACATCGCCTACCGCAACCAGCGAAGCATTGCCCGCAAAGCCAAAACGCGCGATATGTTTCTGGAAATCATCAACATCAAGTCCAACGACATCACGCGCGAAAATGCAAATATGAATGCAGACACGCCGGCAGGCATGATGATGAAGTTTGCCAGCGAAACCACCAAACCGTTTGTTGACGACTATCTGCTGAGCGAAGAAGTGCTGGATGCAGTGAATCACAACTACCTGCATATCCATGACAAGGATTACTACCCCACCAAGAGTCTGACGTGCGTGCAGCACCCGTTGGACCGCATCTTGCAGTATGGTTTCTCTGCCGGACACGGCGAGTCACGTCCGGCAAAGCGCATCGAAACAGCCAGTATCCTGGGATGCATCTCGCTGGAAACTGCGCAGAACGAGATGCACGGCGGACAGGCCATTCCTGCATTCGACTTTTACCTGGCTCCCTACGTGCGAAACAGCTACATCGAAGAAATAAAGAATCTGGAAGAGCTGAACGGAAAAGATTACTCGCATCTGTATCAGAAGGAGTTGAGCGATTATCTACAACAACCATTGGACGGGCTGTCCGATGAAAAGCGTATCGTTCAGCATGCTGTCAACAAGACTGTGGCGCGTGTGCATCAGGCGATGGAAGCTTTCATACACAATATGAATACCATTCATTCGCGCGGCGGCAACCAGGTAGTGTTCAGCTCCATCAATTACGGTACGGACACTTCGGCAGAGGGGCGATGCATTATCCGCGAGTTGCTGAAAAGCACTTATCAAGGGGTGGGAAACGGCGAAACAGCCATCTTCCCCATTCAGATATGGAAGAAGAAACGGGGAGTAAGCTATCTGCCGGAAGACCGCAACTACGACCTCTACCAACTGGCCTGCAAGGTGACTGCACGGCGTTTCTTCCCCAACTTCCTGAACCTCGACGCCACCTTCAACCAAAGTGAAGACTGGAAAGCCGACGACCCGAAACGTTACCAGCACGAAGTAGCCACGATGGGCTGCCGCACCCGCGTCTTTGAGAACCGTTTCGGACCGAAAACCTCTATCGGACGAGGAAATATTTCTTTCTCTACCATCAACATCGTGCGTCTTGCCATCGAGTGTATGGATGTAGAAGACAAGGAACTGCGCATCGCCAAGTTCTTTGCCAAGCTGGATGCCATGCTCGAAGTTACTGCACGCCAGCTACACGAGCGCATGGAATTCCAGAAAACAGCTTTTGCCAAGCAATTCCCGCTACTGATGTCGGTCTTGTGGCTGGGCAGCGAAAAGCTGAATCCGAACGACACAATCGCTTCCGTCATCAATCAGGGAACGCTGGGCATCGGCTTCATCGGACTGGCAGAATGCCTGGTGGCGCTCATCAGCAAGCATCATGGAGAATCGGAAGAAGCACAGGAACTGGGATTGAAGATCGTGACTTATATGCGCGACCGCGTCAACCAGTTCTCCGAGCAATACCAGCATAATTACAGTGTGCTTGCCACGCCTGCCGAAGGTCTTTCGGGTAAGTTCACCCGCGTGGACCGCAAGAAATTCGGTAGCCTGCCGGGCATCACGGATCGCGATTACTACACAAATTCCAACCACGTGCCGGTGTACTACAAATGCAGTGCCCGCCACAAAGCGGAAGTAGAGGCGCCTTATCATGACCTGACGCGCGGCGGACACATCTTCTATGTAGAAATGGACGGAGACGCAACCCATAACCCGGAAGTTATTATGCGCGTAGTGGATATGATGGACCAGTACAACATCGGCTACGGTTCTGTGAACCACAACCGCAACCGTTGCCTGGAATGCGGCTACGAGAACTCCACACCCAATCTGGACATGTGCCCCAAATGCGGCAGCAAGCACATCGACAAGTTGCAACGCATCACCGGCTATCTGGTGGGAACCACCGACCGCTGGAACAATGCAAAACTGTCTGAGTTGAACGACCGCGTCATTCATAATTAATTCTTAATTCTCAATTTAAACAGTGCTTTCTATTCTCGATATTTTAGAAGATACTACGGTGGACGGTCCGGGTTTTCGGACCGCCATCTATGCTGCGGGGTGCCCCAACGGATGTCCAGGTTGCCACAATCCCGATTCGTGGGATATCAACCGCGGACGTTGGATGAATACTGACGAGATACTGCGGAAAGTCCTTGCCGACCAATTCGCGGATGTCACCTTCAGCGGCGGCGACCCGATGTATCAGCCGGAAGGTTTTACCGAACTGGCAGATGCCATCAAGAAGCAAACCCGGAAAAACATCTGGTGCTATACCGGCTATACGTTTGAGAAGTTATTGCAGAATCCGCGCCAGGCAAAGCTATTGAAATACATAGATGTACTGGTGGACGGAAAGTTCAAAGAAGAGTTGAAGGATGAAGAGCTTTACTTCCGCGGAAGCAGAAACCAAAGGTTGATTGACGTGCAAGCCTCTTTAAGAAAGAACGAAACGGTGACTTACCACTATAATCCAAAAATTTGAGGCTGCTTCAAAGTATTATTGAAACAGCCTCAAATCTTTTCTATTACCATTCTATAAACTTGCCTCTTTCCCGGCGCTTCTGCAATTCTTCTTTCAAGAAGCGCTGCCGGTCTTTGGCTATATACCGACGGGCAAAGATGTTGGGTACGGCTACTCCCAGCGCGATGCAGAGAATAATCAGCGAAGCGTTGATGCCGTTGGACACCGCCGTCGTCACTTCTCCAACCACCCCATGCATATTGATAAGTGCAAAAAGCGAGCGGTACATCAACACACCCGGAATCATCGGGATGACGGAAGGAATCGTCAGCACGTGGTTGGGAACGTGAAACCAGTGTACTGCCTTCACCGCAATGAGGCTCACTACCAAACCGCCGGTGAAAGAGCCCACTACCGGACCATATCCAAGTTCAAAGTTCACAAAGTTGCGCGTGCAAACCGCAATGATGCCTCCCACAGCCACCACCCACAACAGACGGCGCTGTATGTTGAATATCATCGAAAAACCCATTGCCGAGATAGCAGCCGCAATGGCATACACCAAATAAGAATCGTGAGGAACCATGCTCAGTTCGCTGAATTTCTTGTCAATCACCACATCTTCCACAGCCAGCAGACGCATGGCAAGCACAATACCGAAAGCCATTGCACACACTATCAACACCGTATTGACAGCCCGCACGATGCCTACCTGAATGTAGTTATCTATCATATCGTCCACAAAGTTTATCAGCGGAACTCCCGGCACGATGAACAAGGCACAAGCCAGCAACGGATGATAAGGCGTAGAAGAAACTCCCCAAACAGTGGAAGCATAGGCCAGGCAAGTAGCGATAAAAGCGGAGATTGCTATACTCATATAATGATTGATGCCGAACTCGAAGCACCGGGCACGCACGCGGAAACCGACAAAGGCACAGATGGAAGCAAAGAGAAATGCAATCCAGTCGCAGCCGAACAGCTTACAGAAGCCGCCACATGCAAATCCCGCTCCGATGGCCACCACATAGGGTACATAATTGCGCTTCTTATTCGCAATCTTTTCCAATTCTTCTTCGTACTGATCCAGCGAATAATCATTTTCAATCGCCCGCCAGGACAATTTGCTGATTTGCGAAATGGCAGTCATGTTGATGCCATGTTTCTCACACTTCTGGAATTTGGAGTACGAATGAGCATCGTCACTCAGATTTACCACCAGCATGGTATAGCTTACGTAGATGTGGAGTTTCTCTTCCGGAAGCCCCAAATAGGCGGCGACACGATTCATATT
>JAUUPT010000043.1 GCA_030843315.1 Bacteroidaceae bacterium
AACAATTGCTTGGTCAAGTTTGCTCTAAAATACGTTCTTTCCGTAAGCCTGAACCGTATAAGGGTAAGGGTATTAAGTTTGTTGGCGAAGAAATTCGTAGAAAGTCTGGTAAATCAGCCGGTGCTAAATAATCATTTAAATTGATATTATTATGACAACAAAAATAGAAAGACGAATTAAGATCAAATATAGAGTACGCAATAAAATTTCAGGTACTACTGAATGCCCGCGTATGAGTGTATTTAGAAGTAATAAGCAAATCTATGTTCAAATTATCGACGACTTGTCTGGTAAGACATTGGCTGCCGCTTCTTCTTTGGGATTGACTGACAAAATGCCGAAGAAAGAACAAGCTGCCAAAGTAGGTGAACTGATTGCGAAAAAGGCTCAAGAGGCAGGTATTACTACTGTTGTTTTCGACCGTAATGGTTACTTGTATCATGGGAGAGTAAAAGAGGTGGCTGATGCTGCCCGTAACGGTGGACTTAAATTTTAATCATTATGGCAGGACTTAATAATAGAGTTAAGATTACAAACGATATAGAACTGAAGGACAGATTGGTTGCTATTAATCGTGTAACCAAAGTAACCAAAGGTGGTAGAACTTTTAGTTTCTCTGCTATTGTGGTAGTAGGAAACGAAGAAGGCATCATCGGTTGGGGCCTTGGTAAAGCTGGTGAAGTGACAGCAGCCATTGCTAAAGGCGTTGAATCTGCAAAGAAAAACCTGACTAAGGTGCCTATATTGAAAGGTACTGTTCCTCACGAACAGGCTGCTAAGTTTGGTGGTACTGAAGTATTCATCAAACCGGCTTCTCACGGTACTGGTGTTGTGGCTGGTGGTGCAATGCGCGCTGTGTTGGAAAGTGTTGGTGTTACAGACGTTTTGGCTAAATCAAAAGGTTCTTCTAACCCGCACAACTTGGTGAAGGCTACTATCTTGGCGTTGAGCGAAATGCGCGATGCTCGTATGGTTGCCCAGAACAGAGGAGTAAGTATGGAAAAAGTATTTAGAGGATAAGGAGGAATAATATGTCGACTATAAAGATTAAACAAACTAAAAGTAGAATTGGTGCTCCTGCTGATCAGAAGAGAACTCTCGATGCACTGGGACTTCATAAGTTGAATCGTGTGGTTGAACACGAATGTACTCCTTCAATTCTTGGAATGGTGGATAAGGTTAAACACTTGGTTACCATTGTTAAGTAATTATTTGTTGAATATAAAACGAATTACAATATGAACTTAAGTAATTTAAAACCTGCAGAGGGGTCTACTAAAACAAGAAAGAGAATCGGACGTGGTCCGGGTTCTGGTTTGGGAGGTACTTCTACTAGAGGTCATAAAGGAGCTAAATCAAGATCTGGATACTCTAAGAAAATCGGTTTTGAAGGTGGTCAGATGCCTCTTCAACGTCGTGTTCCTAAGTTTGGCTTTAAGAACATTAATCGTGTAGAATACAAAGCTATCAACTTGGATACAATTCAGAAACTGGCTGAAGCTAAGAATTTGCAGACTGTAGGTATCAGCGACTTTATTGCTGCTGGTTTCATTTCTACAAGCCAGTTGGTAAAAGTATTAGGTAACGGAACTTTGACTGCTAAGTTGGATGTACAAGCACATGCATTTTCTAAGACTGCTGTTGCTGCCATCGAAGCTGTTGGTGGACAAGTAGTAAAACTCTAATTCAATGAGAAAAGCTATTGAAACATTAAAGAATATATGGAAAATTGAGGATCTGAGACAACGGATCCTCATTACCATATTGTTTGTGGCAATTTACCGTTTCGGTTCGTATGTCGTTTTGCCGGGTATTAATCCGACAATGTTGGCACAATTGCATCAGCAAACAAGTGAAGGTCTTTTAGCCTTGTTAAACATGTTTTCCGGAGGAGCATTCTCCAATGCATCTATCTTTGCATTGGGTATCATGCCGTATATCTCTGCCTCCATTGTGATTCAGTTGCTGGGTATTGCGGTTCCGTATTTCCAGAAATTGCAGCGCGAAGGTGAGAGTGGCAGAAGAAAAATGAATCAGTATACTCGTTATTTGACGATTTTGATTCTTTTTGTTCAAGCTCCTTCTTATTTGCTCAATCTTAAGATGCAGGCTGGTCCTTCTTTAAATGCTTCATTAGATTGGACTCTGTTTATGTTTACTTCTACCATCATTTTGGCGGCAGGAAGTATGTTTATTTTGTGGCTTGGTGAGAGAATCACAGATAAAGGAATTGGTAACGGTATCTCGTTGATTATTATGATCGGTATCATTGCCCGTTTGCCTCAGTCTTTGTTCCAGGAATTAATTTCCCGTATGACGGACAAGACCGGTGGTTTGGTAATGTTCTTGATTGAACTCGTAGTCTTATTGGCTGTTATTGCATTTGCTATCCTTTTGGTACAAGGTACTAGAAAGATTCCTGTACAATATGCAAAGAAGATTGTGGGTAATAAGCAATATGGTGGTGCCAGACAATACATTCCTTTGAAAGTAAATGCTGCTAACGTGATGCCTATCATTTTTGCTCAGGCAATCATGTTTATCCCTATTACTCTCGTGGGATTCTCGAATGTAGGTAGTGCAAGTGGTTTTGTACGTGCATTAACTGATCATACAAGTTTCTGGTATAATTTGATTTTTGCAGTGTTGATTATATTGTTTACGTATTTCTATACTGCAATTACCATAAATCCGACTCAGATGGCTGAGGATATGAAGAGAAACAATGGTTTCATTCCGGGCATTAAGCCGGGAAAGAAAACAGCTGAGTATATTGATGATATCATGTCTCGTATTACTTTGCCGGGCTCTTTCTTCTTGGCTTTAGTTGCTATTATGCCTGCATTTGCAGGAATATTCGGCGTGAAAGCTGAGTTTGCTCAATTCTTCGGCGGTACATCTTTGTTAATTCTTGTAGGTGTAGTTCTTGATACTCTCCAACAGGTTGAAAGTCATTTGTTGATGAGACATTATGACGGTTTGCTGAAGTCAGGACGTATTAAAGGACGTAGTGGCAATGTAGCTGCGTATTAATCTTTTTTTGAAGAATGATATTTCTTAAAACAGAAGATGAAATAGAGCTGCTCCGTGAAAGTAATTTGCTTGTCGGAAAAACGTTGGCTGAAATAGCTAAAGTGATAAAGCCCGGAGTTACTACAAAAGAGCTGGATAAAGTTGCGGAAGAGTTTATTAGAGATAATGGTGCTGTTCCCACTTTCAAAGGTTTCCCAAATCAATATGGTAATCCGTTTCCAGCTTCTATTTGTACATCTGTAAATGAGCAGGTGGTACATGGTATCCCAGGGGATGATGTAGTGCTGAAAGAGGGTGATATTGTGTCTGTTGATTGTGGTACTTACATGAATGGTTTTTGTGGCGATTCTGCTTATACGTTTTTTGTGGGTGAAGTTGATGATGAAGTACGTAAATTACTGAAAGTTACAAAAGAAGCATTATATATAGGAATACAAAATGCCATTCAAGGTAAACGCTTGGGTGATATTGGATATGCGATACAACAGCATTGCGAGTCTAATTCTTATGGTGTAGTGCGTGAGTTTGTCGGTCACGGCATTGGTAAGGAGATGCATGAAGATCCTCAGGTTCCTAATTACGGAAAACGTGGTTATGGAACAATGTTGAAGAAGGGACTCTGTATAGCTATTGAACCAATGATAACTTTGGGTAGCAGGCAAATAGTAATGGAGCAAGATGGCTGGTCAGTTAGAACAAAAGACCGTAAATGTGCCGCTCATTTTGAGCATACAATAGCAGTCGGAACGGGTGAAGCTGATATCCTGTCATCGTTCAAATTCATTGAAGAAGTTTTAGGAGATAAAGCAATTTAAGAAATTAATATGGCAAAGCAATCTGCAATAGAACAAGATGGAGTTATAGTTGAAGCATTGTCAAATGCAATGTTTCGTGTTGAATTAGAAAACGGACATGAGATTACTGCACATATTTCAGGTAAGATGCGGATGCATTACATCAAGATCTTGCCGGGAGATAAAGTGAGAGTCGAAATGTCTCCTTACGACTTATCGAAAGGAAGAATTGTGTTTAGATATAAATAAAATAAGATATGAAAGTAAGAGCATCATTAAAGAAACGCACGCCAGAATGTAAGATCGTTAGACGTAATGGCCGTTTGTATGTTATTAACAAGAAAAATCCTAAGTATAAACAACGTCAAGGATAATTTGTTATTTTTGCAAAAAAAATAATTAAGTATATGGCTATAAGAATAGTTGGTGTAGATTTACCTCAGAACAAAAGAGGTGAAATTGCGTTGACCTATGTATATGGAATAGGTCGCAGTAGTTCAGCAAAAATTTTAGATAAAGCTGGTGTAGATAAAGATCTGAAGGTTAAAGACTGGACAGATGATCAAGCTGCTAAGATTCGTGAGATTATCGGTGCAGAGTATAAAGTGGAAGGTGATCTTCGTTCTGAAATCCAATTGAACATTAAGCGATTAATGGATATTGGTTGCTATCGTGGTGTACGTCACCGTATTGGTCTGCCTGTTAGAGGTCAGAGCACAAAGAACAATGCACGTACTCGTAAAGGTAGAAAGAAAACCGTTGCTAATAAGAAAAAAGCTACTAAATAATAATTGTTGATATGGCAAAAAAAACAGTTGCAGCTAAAAAGAGAAATGTGAAAGTAGACGCTAATGGACAGTTGCATGTTCATTCATCTTTCAACAATATTATTGTTTCTCTTGCAAACAGTGAAGGGCAGATTATCTCTTGGTCATCTGCTGGTAAAATGGGATTTAGAGGTTCTAAAAAGAATACTCCTTATGCAGCTCAGATGGCTGCCCAGGATTGTGCAAAGATTGCATTTGATCTTGGCCTGAGAAAGGTAAAAGCATATGTGAAAGGTCCAGGTAACGGACGTGAGTCTGCTATTAGAACTATCCACGGTGCTGGTATCGAAGTTACTGAAATCATTGACGTAACTCCGCTTCCACATAATGGTTGTCGTCCTCCAAAAAGACGTAGAGTTTAATTTACCTTTAACTTACAATGATCTTGATTTTGTTTTTGGATTACATTTAATTTCTCTCTGTAATCGCGGCTGCAACAAATTAAGTTCATGAATAAACAATTAAATATTTAAAAAGAAATGGCTAGATATACTGGACCAAAATCGAGAATCGCCCGTAAATTCGGTGAGGGAATCTTTGGAGCTGATAAAGTTTTGTCAAAGAAGAACTATCCTCCCGGACAACATGGTAATTCAAGAAAAAGAAAAACTTCTGAATACGGTGTGCAACTTCGTGAAAAGCAGAAAGCTAAATACACCTATGGAGTTCTAGAAAAACAATTCCGCAATTTGTTTGAAAAAGCAGCTACTGCTAAAGGTATTACCGGTGAGGTACTTCTTCAATTGTTGGAAGGCCGTCTTGACAACGTAGTATTCCGTTTGGGTATTGCTCCTACACGTGCTGCTGCTCGTCAGTTGGTTAGTCACAAGCATATTACTGTAGATGGTGAAGTGGTAAACATCCCTTCATTTGCAGTAAAACCAGGACAATTGATTGGTGTTCGTGAAAGATCTAAATCTTTGGAAGTAATTGCTAATTCTCTTGCAGGTTTCAATCACAGCAAGTATGCTTGGTTGGAATGGGACGAAGCTTCTAAGGTTGGTAAAATGTTGCACATACCTGAAAGAGCAGACATTCCTGAGAACATTAAAGAACATTTGATCGTTGAATTGTATTCTAAATAATAATTAATTTCATGGCGATATTAGCATTTCAAAAACCTGATAAAGTATTAATGTTGGAGGCGGACTCCAGATTCGGTAAATTCGAATTCCGTCCGTTGGAACCGGGTTTTGGTATTACTGTAGGTAATGCATTACGCCGAATCCTTCTTTCTTCATTAGAGGGTTTTGCTATCACTACTATCAGAATTGATGGTGTGGAGCATGAATTTTCTAGTGTACCTGGAGTAAAAGAGGATGTTACCAACATTATCTTGAATCTGAAACAAGTGAGATTCAAGCAAGTAGTTGAAGAGTTCGAGAGCGAAAAAGTGAGCATCACTGTCGAGAATTCCAGTGAATTTAAAGCAGGTGACATAGGTAAGTATTTGACTGGATTTGAAGTGTTAAATCCTGAATTAGTTATTTGTCATTTAGATTCAAAGGCAACTATGCAGATCGATATTACGATCAACAAAGGTCGTGGTTATGTTCCTGCTGACGAAAACCGCGAATATTGCACCGATGTGAACGTAATTCCTATCGATTCTATCTATACCCCGATACGTAATGTGAAGTATCAGGTAGAAAACTTCCGTGTAGAACAGAAGACTGACTACGAGAAACTGGTACTTGAAATTACTACCGATGGTTCCATACATCCGAAAGAAGCTCTGAAAGAAGCTGCAAAAATTCTGATTTATCACTTCATGCTCTTCTCTGACGAGAAGATTACGTTGGAAAGCAACGATGTTGACGGCAATGAAGAGTTTGATGAAGAAGTATTGCACATGCGTCAGTTGCTGAAGACTAAGCTCGTTGATATGGATCTCTCCGTTCGTGCCCTCAACTGTTTGAAGGCTGCTGATGTAGAGACTCTGGGCGACTTGGTACAATTCAACAAGACGGATTTGCTGAAATTCAGAAACTTCGGAAAGAAATCGCTTACTGAGCTTGATGATTTGCTGGAAAGTCTGAATCTGTCGTTTGGAACCGATATTTCTAAATATAAATTAGATAAAGAATAAAAAATGAGACATAATAAGAAATTCAACCATTTGGGTCGTACTGCCTCTCATAGAAACGCTATGTTGGCTAATATGGCGTGTTCTTTGATTAAGCACAAAAGAATCACTACGACCGTTGCAAAGGCTAAAGCTTTGAAGAAGTTTGTTGAGCCTTTGATCACAAGATCTAAAGACGATACGACTAATTCTCGTCGTGTTGTATTTAGCAACTTGCAAGATAAGAATGCTGTAACTGAGCTGTTTAAAGAAATCTCTGTGAAGATCGCTGATCGTCCGGGTGGTTACACTCGTATTATCAAGACTGGCAACCGTCTGGGTGACAACGCAGAAATGTGCTTCATTGAACTCGTTGACTACAACGAAAACATGGCTAAGGAGAAAGTTGCTAAGAAAGCTACTCGTACCCGTCGTTCAAAGAAGACTGCTGAAGCTGCACCTGCTGTTGAAGCTGCTGCATCGGTTGCTGAAGCTCCTGCTGTTGAGGAAGCAAAAGCAGAAGAGGCAAAAGCTGAATAATTCAACTATTCTTTTTATATATAGAAGCCGTTCCAGAGATTGGGGCGGCTTTTTTTGTGTATAATGGTTGACAAACATTAAAAGATGCTTGCATTAAACAATCCAATGCCGCAAACTGTTATATTTGTACTCAGATATGGCAAAACTTCTTAGAATCATAGGGCTCTTGGTGCTTGTATTTGCTTTGTGGCAGGTTGCGGGCGATACATTTATCGGTGAAACGGTAGGTGTAGGGAAGGCTGTGGCTGAGAAGATTATAAAGAAGAATACTGCGAATGAAAAGACCGTGAACGAAAAGGCGGTTACGGTATATTATCAACAAGAGAACTCCTGCATTGCAACTCCCCAGTTGCCCTATCTGCCGGATGCTGAATTGGCAGGTACCGGTGGGCAGTCACATCTGCTGACTATCTCGCGTTTACAACGCTCTTCCACTACTGAATATATTTTCTCCCTGAGAGAATGGATAGACAAAGTAGCCCAGCGGGCAGCCGCACTATCCTTGCACCGTGAAAAGCTTTACGATGCTACTGCTTATTATCGTTGTCAACCCGTGTGTGAATACTACATCTTCACACTAAGGCGTATCCTTATTTAGTCGTTTTATTGAATTCCGTTTTTGTTCCTTGTGCAGAGCCAGGCTGTGCATAACAGGGAGAGATTGTGTATTTACTATTTCAAATAAAACCATTAAATAAATTATAGATTATGGCAACAAAAACTATTGATGCAAGTCTTTTTGCATCCACACACCCCGATATTGCTAAACGTACCAGTGTTTCCGGACTCATTCTGTCAGTGACGATGTTGCTGGTCGGCATCTTTACTTTTGCATCTATTTTCGAGATGAATGATAAAACGTCTACGGTCAGTATGGCACTGATGGTGCTGGGTACGGCATTTGTGCTGATGGGCGTATTCCGTCTGTTCTGGAAATCCAAAGAAATCGTTTACTTGCCGACGGGAAGCATTGCGAAAGAACGCAGTTTCTTTTTCGACCTGAAGCATTTGGGCAAACTGACTGATGTAATCGAACATGGTCAATTGGGCGATGAAACCGATATTAAAAGCAATGCAAGCGGAAATGTCCGCATGGATGTGATGATTTCGCAGGACAATCGCTTTGCGGCGGTACAGTTGTTCCAGTTTGTGCCCTATACCTATACTCCGGTGACTTCTGTACGCTATTTTACCGGAGGTGACGCAGCTGCTGTATCTGCATTTTTGTCTAAATGTAAAAGCGCATAACCCGCGAGGGTCATTCAGTTCTGTTTTTAAGTTTGCATGGGGATTAGTCGGCAACGGCTATCCCCATTTTTTTCATCAGGAAACAGGCATTCATATTCCGGGCGATGCCCGGGCGTAGGCGGTACGAGAAGGTCAGTTCATCGCTCGTGATGTCCGCTTCGAAGCAGTAGTTGCGGATGTCCTGGGGGAAGAGGTCGATGAGCGTTCCCAGCAGTAGGTCATGGGTGGCGATGATGCCGTTGGCTTGCAGTGCCATGAACTGCTTGATGAGGGCGAAAGAGCCTTTTTGCTTATCCATGGAATTGGTGCCTTTCAGGATTTCGTCGAGGATGATGAAGAGTTCTTCGCCGGCTTGCAACTTGTCAATGATAAGTTTGAGACGTTTGAGTTCGGCAAAGAAGTACGATTCGTTGTCGGTCAGGGAGTCGGAGGTGCGCAGGCTGGTGATGAGCCGGGCGGGGTAGATCTCCATTTGGCGGGCACAAACGGGGGTGCCGATGCAGGCAAGGAGGTAGTTGATGCCTACGGTGCGCAGGTAAGTGCTCTTTCCCGCCATGTTGGCGCCGGTGATGATGATGAAGAAAGGGCGTTTCTCCATGTCGATGTCGTTGCGCACGCAGCGGTCGCGGTGCATCAGCGGATGGCCCAGGGCTTCGGCGCGAAGGCGGAAGGGAGCGGGGGAATGCGGGGCGGCGATATCTGCTTTGTCCAGCACTGTGGGGAAGGTGTAACCGGGGTGGTTGTAGGCGAATGTTGCGAGAGAGTTCAGCGCGTCAATCTGCCCGATGGCGGTGAGCCAGCGGGGTAACTCCGAGGCATACTGCTCCTTCCAGGCTTCGATGCGCATGATCTGGCGCAGTTCCCAAAAGAGGAATCCGTTGAGGATGACGTACATAAACGCGTTGTTGCGTTGGTCGAGTTCATCCATCAGTTTACTCAGTCGCCCGATGGAGTGGGAGGCTTTCCGCTTTTCTCCGCCGATTTCTTCCTTTATTTCTTTCAGTAATTCCGATTGCATCGGCTGTTCTTCCATAAGGCGGAGCAGACCTGCATAAGTAGAAAGTATTTGCAGTTTCTTTCCGTAGATGGCTTGTATCCTGGTAATCCGGCCTGTGAAACTGAAGCTGGCGATGACAAAACACGTCCAGATGATGCCATAAGCCCCTCCGGGCAGTACTCCGGCTATGACCAGACCGATGCAGATAGCATTCGTTGCCACTACCAGCGGCGGCAGGGCACGCAGCAGTTTCCTGGTTCGGAACACGCTCGGGCTTTTTGCCCAGGCATTCAGTTCCGCTTCGTCGGCGGCCTTTCTTTTGTGCAGCAGGCCCAGGATGCGGAAGCGTTGCCGGAATTTCAGTTCCGGCGCAAGTTCCTGCACGGCTTCCTGCCGTCTTTGTATCTCTTCCTTCTTCTCCAGATGCTTGTTCAGCCAACCGGCCAGCCGCTCTTTACCAAGCTGCGTGCATGTCCGGTTGATGTATTGGAACAGGGAATGCGGACCGAATACATCCAGATCGTAGGTGTACAGATGCGCCGGATCTACGTATTCTTCGCCGTCCTCAAAAGCCGAAGTGTCGTAATCCAGCGCGGCAAGTTCCTGCTCATTGATTTCTATTTCTTTTTCCAGATAATCTTTCCGGTGGAACAGGCGGTCGTGATATCTTATCAGGAGTACGAACGGTAGCAGTGTGACGAGTGCGATGCCGCCCAGTACTGCCCAACTTTCCGCCCAAAAGTAGATAATCCCCGCTACTCCGGCGCAGAACAGCAGCAACCGCAATGTACCAATGCGGTAAATCTGTTGTTGTACCTTGCTCAGTTCCTGCTTCGCCTTTTCCGCAATGCTGCGGTAGCCGGCGTTTATTTCTTCTATACTGTTCATTGTCATCTATCTTTATTGTCGCAAAGGTAATATAAGTATGGAGCTTCGCAATAAAAGCCGCTGGAAAAGTCATCTATAAGCAGTTGTGTCAGTGCACTACAGTGATTGATATTCGTCAAAAGATTGTCTTTTTGCCTCAAATATTTGTTCTCTTCTGATAAAAAATGTACCTTTCGCTCACTAAAAATAAAGTTTCAGAAAGAGGAGGTCGGAATATGAAAAGGTATTGGTTATTAAGCCTTTTGGCGTTGCTGATGATTCTGCCAAGTGCGGCACAGCAGGTGATGTACTCCAATCTGAAGAGCCTGGTGGAGAACCACGGTGATACGGTGACCATTCTGAAGGTGGAGAAACGTTCTAAGAATCAGATTTTTATGACGAGCGGCGGCGATTATCGCATTGTTGCCGACGGCAATCCGGGGCTAAGCAAATACTTGCGGTCCCGTTGTTATGCCGTACAGATAGACACATCACTCTACGTCAACTGCAGGAAGATGCGCTATAAGCGCTACCGCTTCGGACAATGGTATGCACCCGCCATGTGGCTGAAAGGAAAAGTGTACTTCTGTGCGCAACCCGTGGGGCAGGCAGCTGCCAGTACCATGGCTCCCGATGATGCCACCCGTCTGGGGGGTGAAGTGGGCGATGCCATCCATGCTTCGGGGCTGGTTCATGCCCGCGTATATTACGAACTGAATCCCGAAACCGGAAAATCCGAATTCGTGGGGCATGAGCGGATGATGCAACTGCTGGAAGAGTATCCGGCACTGCGCGACGAGTTCGGGAAAGAAACCAGTGAGGCGGCGGAAGTCGTAGGCAAGTATTTGCGGGCGCTCCGGTCGTTAGTTACCAATCATTGAATCACTAAACACCAACAAAATGATATTATTACAAGACGTGCCCGACGGGTACGCGTACTGCTTTGCAGGTAAAGACAAGTGCCCCAAGGCCTCTTCTTGCCTGCGGGCCATGGCAGCACAGCTGCTATCCGAGAGTGAAGAATCCCAGCCTAAGTCCGTTCGTGCGGTGAATCCTTTTTATGTCGGCCGTTTGTCCGACCTTTCCGCTTGCGCCTGCTACCGTTCCAGTGAACCGCTGCGATATGCCAAGGGAATGTCCCACCTGTTCGATGAACTACCTTTGAAACAGGCATCCTTAGTACGCCTCAGGGTGATGGGATGCTTTTCGTGCGAACGCTATTTCTACCATTGCCGCAAGGGCGACCGCCTGATTACTCCCGAAGAGCAGCGGCGGATAGCCGGCGTGTTCAAGTCTATAGGGATAGAGGCCAAACCGAAATTCGACGGTTACGAATACGGGCTGGCTTGGTAAACAGCGTTTTTCCCAGATGTGACCTGTGTTGGTCTGTAACAGCGCCATCAGTTTGCAGCATTACTGCAAGCTGATGGCGCTCTTTTTGTAAACCTTTTGCAGAGCTACTGCAAACCTTTTGCAGTGCTGCTGCAAATATGGTGCAGTGATACTGCAACCCTTTTGCAGTACTACTGCATCCGTTGTGCAGTGCCACTGCAAAATAGGTGCAGTAGTTTTGCAGTGAGAACCCACTGACTCATAGCTCCTTGGTGTATGACCGAAATGTTGCGATAGTGATTAGAGTCTTTGAGCGAAGCTGGGAGAAGAGTATGTATGATTTTCGCAACTAAATGGTTAAATAAATACAACTAAATCTCTATCGTGTTATTATAATATGTATATTTGTGCACAGAATAATCAAGTATTATCAATTTAAAAAAGAATAGATATGAAAAGAAATCTAAAACTTTTAGCTATGATGGGTCTGCCTCTCTTGTTTGCAAGCTGTGCGAACACGGACGATTTGTATGACCCTGCTAAGGCGGATGCTCTGCTGAAGGCGGAATACAGCGCAAATTTCATTGCGAAGTATGGTGAAATTGCTCCTAACCAATCATGGGATGCTACGGTGTCTTATCCTAAGTATCAGGCTTCTACACGAGGAATGACTTCCAGTAAGGACTGGTACAATGTAGATAGCGAGGTAATAAAATGGCTTGATAAGTATTTGCCGAATGGGCAGAACAACTCCTCTAAAGGCTCTTCGTTTGTAATGACGGTGCCGGACAATGAATTTACAATTGTCCCTATTTATCAAGGAGAGGCAGAGCAAAGCTGGAGCCTTTGGATAAAAGTAGGCGATGACGATTCTTACAAAATATGGTCGAAGTCGGAAAACCTCGAATACAAGATCGGCAACGACTGGAAGAACGTGAGCGAGAGATGGGGTAGTAAGGCCAATACCACTGTGGGCGCTACGGTACGTGCCAAAAAGTACGTATTTGATTATTCGAACCGCAAGGGCGAACCGATGGTACTCTATTTAAAAATAGAAAAGGGTATTGGCGGATGTGCCAATACGGGTGATATGCTGGGCTCCGATACCGGTCATATGCTGGCTTTGGATATGGGAGGGCTTAGACCTACCGGCATTGATGAAAAGGCTGATGTAAGGGTGATTGCTTGCGAGGATGCATGGCTTGAGCAAACAGACCATGATATGAATGATGTTGTTTTCCTGATGTATGGCAATCCTAAGATTCCGGATATAACCCCAACTCCGGAGTATCGGGAGACGATCATAACCAAGCGTTATATGATTGAAGACCTCGGCTCCAGCGACGACTTCGACTTCAACGATGTAGTGGTGGATGTAGAGCAGATACTTAAAGAAGAACTCATCACGGAAAAAAGCAAACTTCCGTATTGGAAAGAAGTGAGCAAAACCCAGAAAGCTACGATTCGCCACTTGGGTGGTACTCTTCCTTTCAAGCTGAAAATAGGTGATACGCAATTTGAAGAAATGGAGGGACAGATGAACGTAGATTCTGATATGGAATATGAAATTACCGGTTGGATTCCTGCTAAGAACAATATTTCAGTACAAGTAAGAGACTTTAAAAACCAAGGTACCCATGAATTTACTTTCCCAGTGGATGGCGAGGTACCGATGATTATCGCTGTAGAACCGACTGTGGATTGGATGCAAGAACGTGTTGGTATAACTAAAGACTGGTTTGAATCCCTCAAAAAGAAGTAATTAGAAGATTCCTTTTTTGACTATTTGATAAATAATCCCGGCATTCTATTGCGAATGCCGGGATTTATTTTTATATTGCGGCAGATACGGATGTTAGTCCGTTGACAATTTGTAACCTTGCTATATTCCGATTGCTATGAATATAACTTTAAGTAAAACATTGCCCCCGTACCCTACCTTCGTCGAGGGCATCCGCCGGGCGTCCGACCGTGGCTATACCCTTACCCCTGCGCAGACAGCCACGGCACTGAAGAACGCGTTGCGCTATATCCCCAAAGAGTTGCACGCCACGCTTGCTCCCGAATTCATGGAAGAACTCCGCACCCGCGGGCGCATCTACGGCTACCGCTATCGTCCGCAAGGCGACCTGAAGGCGAAACCGATTGACGAATACCGGGGAAACTGTATCGAAGGCAAAGCCTTCCAGGTGATGATTGACAATAATCTTTGTTTTGATATCGCACTCTATCCGTACGAATTAGTTACTTACGGCGAGACGGGACAGGTGTGCCAAAACTGGATGCAATACCACCTCATCAAGCAATACCTCGAAGTGCTGACGCGCGAGCAGACACTGGTCATCGAAAGCGGGCATCCGCTCGGCTTGTTCAAGTCGAAGCCGGAGGCGCCCCGCGTCATCATCACCAATGCCCTGATGGTGGGGCTTTATGATAATCAGGAGGACTGGCACACCGCCATGCAGATGGGCGTTGCCAACTACGGGCAGATGACTGCCGGCGGCTGGATGTATATCGGTCCGCAGGGCATCGTGCACGGCACGTTCAACACGCTGCTGAATGCCGGACGCCTGAAACTGGGCATTCCGCAGGACGGCGATTTGCGCGGACGGCTCTTCGTTTCTTCCGGTCTGGGAGGCATGAGCGGCGCCCAGCCCAAGGCTGCCGAGATGGCAGGGGCGGTGGCTATCATTGCCGAGGTAGATGCTTCGCGCATTGCGACCCGCCACAACCAGGGTTGGGTAGGACACGTCACCGACTCGCTGCCCGAGGCATTCCGCCTGGCGCACGAAGCGATGGCACACCGTCAACCTCTCTCCATAGCCTATCACGGCAATGTGGTGGACTTGCTGGAATATGCCGTGCAGGAGCATCTTCCCATCGACTTGCTTTCCGACCAAACTTCGTGCCATGCTGCCTACGACGGCGGTTATTGTCCCGTAGGCGTGACTTTCGAGCAGCGCACCGCGATGTTGCACGAGAATCCGAAGCAGTTCCGCACGCTGGTGGATGCTTCGCTGGCACGCCACTTTGCTGCGATTAAGGCGCTTGTAGGGCGGGGCACTTACTTCTTCGACTACGGAAACTCCTTTATGAAAGCCGTTTACGATGCCGGCGTGAGCGAGATTGCCCGCGACGGAGACACGAAGAACGGCTTCATCTTCCCCAGCTACGTGGAGGATATCATGGGACCGGAACTCTTCGATTACGGCTACGGCCCCTTCCGCTGGGTGTGTCTCAGCGGCAAACACGAAGACCTGGTAAAGACCGACCGGGCTGCTATGGAGTGCATCGACCCCACGCGGCGCGGACAAGATCTGGACAACTATAACTGGATTCGCGATGCCGAAAAGAACAACCTGGTGGTGGGCACGCAAGCCCGCATTCTCTATCAGGATGCCGAAGGGCGTATGAACATCGCCTTGCGATTCAACGAAATGGTGCGCAACGGCGAAGTGGGTCCCATCATGCTGGGGCGCGACCATCACGACGTGAGCGGCACCGACTCGCCTTTCCGCGAAACTGCCAACATCAAAGACGGCAGCAATGTGATGGCCGATATGGCTGTGCAGTGCTTTGCCGGAAATTGCGCGCGCGGCATGAGCCTCGTGGCCTTGCACAATGGTGGCGGTGTGGGCATCGGAAAAGCTATCAACGGTGGTTTCGGCATGGTGTGCGACGGCTCGCAGCGGGTAGACGAAATTCTCCGTTCCGCCATGTTGTGGGATGTGATGGGAGGCGTGGCACGCCGTTCGTGGGCACGCAATCCGCATGCCATAGAGACGAGCGAAGCGTTCAACCAAACGCATGCCGACGGGTATCATATCACGATGCCGTATGTAGCTGATGACGAATTGATTAACAAATATATCTGATTATGAACAAGATCATGGAATGCGTCCCCAATTTCAGCGAGGGACGCGACTTGCAGAAGATAGATAAAATAGTAGCCCCTTTCCGGGGAAAACCGGGTGTGAAGTTGCTGGATTACAGCAACGACGAAGACCATAACCGCCTGGTCGTTACGGTAGTAGGCGAGCCCGAACCGTTGCGCGATGCCGTGCTCGAAGCCATCGGCGTTGCCGTGCAATTGATAGACCTCAACCATCACACCGGACAGCATCCCCGCATGGGTGCGGTAGATGTGGTGCCGTTCATCCCTATCAAGAATGTGACGATGGACGAAGCCATCGCCCTCTCCAAAGAAGTGGGCGCAGAGGTAGCAAAACGTTACAACCTGCCTGTGTTCCTGTACGAAAAATCGGCTTCCGCCCCGCATCGCGAGAACCTTGCGGCAGTTCGCAAGGGCGAGTTCGAGGGTATGGCGGAGAAGATAAAACAACCGGAATGGCATCCCGACTTCGGCGCTGCCGAGCGTCATCCCACCGCGGGAACGGTTGCCATCGGCGCCCGTATGCCGTTGGTGGCATACAACGTCAACCTCAATACTCCCAGTCTGGAGATAGCCCACGATATTGCCAAGAAGATACGCTTCATCGGCGGCGGGCTGCGCTATTGCAAGGCGATGGGCGTGGAACTGAAAGACCGTGGCATCACGCAAGTTTCCATCAATATGACGGACTTTACCCGCACCGCCCTGTATCGTGCTTTCGAACTGGTGCGGATTGAAGCGCGCCGCTATGGGGTCAGTATTGTGGGTAGCGAAATCATCGGACTGGTGCCTATGGAGGCGCTCATCGATACGGCTTCTTACTACCTGGGGCTGGAGAATTTCTCGATGGAGCAGGTGCTCGAAGCACAAATATAGCCTCTCCCCCGACCCCTCCCCCGTAGGGAGGGGTGGCTTGTGTATTCGATAATGGGGGAATATAACTTAATAGTAACTTAATTCCCCTCCCTACGGGGGAGGGGTTAGGGGAGAGGCTTTTATGACAGAAAACCTGATTATATTTAATGCGCGTGTGGTGACGCCCCTCGGCTTCTCCGCCCGTCGGGGCAAGGAGATGGGAGAACTTCGTATCATTGAAGATGCCACGGTGGAAGTGACCGACGGCATCATCACCTACGTGGGCAAGAACCGCGGCGAGCAGCGCGACGGCTATTACCAGCGCTACTGGCACTACAACGCCCGCGGCAAGTGTGTGCTGCCGGGCTTCGTCGATTCGCACACGCACTTTGTGTTTGGAGGCGAGCGTGCCGAGGAATTCTCCTGGCGACTGAAAGGCGAGAGCTATATGTCCATTATGGAACGTGGCGGCGGCATCGTGAGCACTGTGAAAGCTACCCGCGCCTGCAACTATATCCGCCTGCGCAGCCGTGCCGAAAGCTTCTTGAAGCAGATGACCGCTATGGGCGTGACTACCGTAGAAGGCAAAAGCGGCTACGGGCTGGACCGCGACACCGAACTGACGCAACTCCGCGTGATGCGCGGACTCAATAACGACGAGCATCGGCGGGTGGACATCGTCTCTACCTTCCTCGGTGCACACGCCGTGCCCCAAGAATACAGCGGACGCACGGATGAGTATGTAGATTTTATCATCCGCGAAGTACTGCCCTGCGTGGTAGAGAACGACTTGGCAGAGTTCTGCGACGTCTTCTGCGAACAGGGTGTTTTCTCCATCGAGCAATCACGCCGCCTGCTGCTTGCCGCCAAAGAAATGGGGCTGGAACTGAAACTTCATGCCGATGAAATCGTTCCTTTGGGTGGTGCCGGATTGGCAGCCGAACTGTCAGCCGTTTCCGCCGACCACCTGCTGCACGCTTCCGATGCCGATATCCGTGCCATGGCGGAGAAGAATGTAGTGGCTACCCTGCTTCCGCTGACCGCTTTTGCTCTGAAGGAACCATACGCCCGCGGGCGCGAAATGATTGATGCCGGTTGTGCCGTAGCCCTTGCCACGGATCTCAATCCCGGTAGTTGTTTCTCCGGTTCCATCCCCCTCACGTTTGCCCTGGCGTGCATCTACATGCGCCTGAGCATCGAAGAAGCCATTACCGCCCTGACCCTGAACGGCGCTGCCGCCCTGAAGCGTGCGGATAGCATTGGTAGCATCGAAGTAGGAAAGAAAGGAGACTTCGTGGTGCTGAATACCGGCGATTATCATTTCCTACCTTATTATGTAGGGATGAATTGCGTCAATACCACCATCAAGGAAGGGGTGCTCTATCCTACCCCCTGAACCCCCTAAAGGGGGAAGGGGATACTCTGATTGCGCGAGAGTGAAGAAAATATTTATAAACTATTCTCCGCCCCCTTTAGGGGGACGAGGGGTTAAAAATTTGATAGTATGTTAGCAGAATTAGTTGTTAAAGAATTCCTGAATAAAGTAGCGGGCAATGACCCCGTTCCCGGCGGGGGAAGCGTTGCCGCATTGAATGGCGCCATTGCTTCCGCCCTCGCCGCTATGGTTGCCAACCTCACCATCGGCAAGAAAGGTTATGAAGCCCACGAGGAGCTGATGCGCTATATTTCCGAAGTAGCCATGCGGCAGAAAGATACTTTCGTAGCCGACATAGACCGCGACTCCGAAGCCTACGACGGCGTGTTTGCCTGCTTCAAAATGCCCAAAGCCACCGATGAAGAGAAGGCTGCCCGCAGCGCCGCCATCCAGGAAGCCACCAAGCATGCCGCCCTGGTGCCGATGCAGGTGGCACGCAATGCCTACGAACTGATGTCGATCATCGCCGATGTAGCCCGCCTGGGCAATCGCAATGCCGTGACCGATGCTTGTGTGGCGATGATGTCCGCCCGCTCTGCCGTGCTGGGTGCGCTGATGAACGTGCGCATCAACCTCGGTTCGCTGAAAGACAAAGAGTTCGTAGCCGGGCTTCAGACCGAAGCCGACGAACTGGAACGCCTTGCCTGCGCAAAAGAAAAAGAATTGTTGGACGAAATCAATCAGGAGCTGAAACTATGAGCAATGTCTATCACGTAGGTTCCGGTGAGCTTACTTTCGACCTCATCGAACGCATCATCAATGAAAACCTGAAGCTGGAACTGGCCCCCGAAGCCAAGCAGCGCATACAGAAATGCCGCGATTATTTGGATAAGAAAATCGCAGAGTCCGACGAACCGTTGTACGGAATTACTACCGGCTTCGGCTCTCTGTGCAGTAAGAATATCTCGCCCGACGAGTTGGGAACCTTGCAGGAGAATCTGATAAAAAGCCATGCTTGCAGTGTGGGCGAGGAGATACGTCCCGTCATCGTCAAGCTGATGATGCTGCTCAAGGCGCATGCCCTCTCCCTGGGGCATAGCGGGGTGCAAGTCATCACTGTGCAGCGCATTCTCGACTTCTTCAATAACGACGTGATGCCCATTGTCTACGACCGCGGCTCACTGGGAGCTTCCGGCGACCTCGCCCCGCTTGCCAACCTCTTCCTGCCCCTTATCGGCGTGGGCGACGTATATTATAAAGGTAAGAAGCGCGAAGCCATCAGTGTGCTCGACGAATTCGGCTGGGAACCCGTGAAGCTGATGAGCAAAGAAGGTCTGGCACTGCTCAACGGCACCCAGTTTATGAGCGCCAACGGCGTGTTTGCCATCCTCAAAGCCTTCCGCCTCTCCAAGAAAGCCGACCTGATTGCCGCCCTCTCCCTCGAAGCCTTCGACGGGCGCATCGACCCCTTCATGGACTGCATCCAGCAAATCCGTCCCCACAAAGGACAGATAGAAACAGGCGCCAACTTCCGCAAACTGCTGGAAGGCAGTGAGCTGATAGCCCGCCACAAGGAGCATGTGCAAGACCCTTATTCCTTCCGCTGCATCCCCCAGGTGCACGGCGCCACCAAAGATGCCATCCGCTACGTGGCCTCTGTGCTGCTGACGGAAATTAACTCCGTGACGGACAACCCCACCATCTTCCCCGACGAAGACCTCATCATCTCCGGTGGCAACTTCCACGGCCAGCCGCTTGCCATCTCCTACGACTTCCTCGGCATCGCCCTTGCCGAACTGGGCAATATCTCCGAACGCCGCATCGCCCAACTCATCATGGGCCTGCGCGGGCTCCCGGAATTCCTCGTAGCCAATCCCGGTCTGAACTCCGGCTTTATGATACCCCAATACGCCGCCGCTTCGATGGTGAGCCAGAACAAAATGTACTGTTATGCCGCCAGCAGCGACTCCATTGTATCCAGCAACGGGCAGGAAGATCACGTCAGCATGGGCGCCAATGCCGCCACCAAGTTGTATCGCATCATGGATAATTTGGAACATATTCTTGCCATCGAATTGATGAATGCCGCCCAGGGCATCGACTTCCGCCGTCCGCTGAAGACGTCGCCCGCCTTGGAACGTTTCCTGCACGAATACCGCAAGGAAGTCCCTTTTGTGAAAGACGACATCGTGATGTATAAGGAAATCCATAAGACCGTTGCTTTCCTTAACCGGACGAAGTTCGATTATTAACATCTTCCCAATAAATCTGCCAGAAACATAATATTTATTAATCTCTGAACAAAAGAAAGAAAACTCAATTGGTGAATTGAGTTTTCTTTCTATATTTGCCACGTTTTATTCCGATAATGAATAGAAAAAACGATTTTATTACTTTAAAAAGGGAAGAAAATGGGCGAACACGCGAAGCATTCGGCATCAAGGTCGGAACTGAGGGAACGAATTGTTCAGACCGCCGTAGAATCATTTAGTACACATGGAATCAAAAGTATCACAATGGATGATATTGCTGCTTCTTTGGGCATATCCAAACGCACTCTTTATGAAATATTTTCGGACAAAGAGTCGTTGCTGGAAGAATGTATTCTGAATGAACAGCAGAATACCGATGCTTTGATCAAAAATATCCTGGATACTTCCAGTAACGTACTGGAAGTCATACTGAGGTGTTATCAGTGGACTATCGAAAAATTTCATGCTACCAATAGAAAATTCTTTGAGGACATAAAGAAGTATCCCAAAGCTTATGAACTGGTGAAAAGAAACCACAACCGAAGTTCGGAAGATACGGTGAATTTCTTCAAAGAAGGTGTAAAGCAAGACCTTTTCCGTAGCGATGTGAATTTTGCCATTGTCAACCTATTGGTACGCGGCCAGATTGATCTGCTGATGAACTCCAATATCTGCGATGAATACTCTTTCCTTGAAGTTTACGAATCTATTATGTTCACTTTCTTGCGTGGTATTTCTACGGAGAAAGGCGCCCGCGAATTGGATAACTTTATTTGCAAATACCGTGAAAAGCACACACATAGTGACGAGACAAAAAAATAATTAATCAACAACCTATTATTTATTTATGAAGATGCAGAGATTTTGGGTAGGCAAAGCACTACTGTTTGCTGCTGCCGTGCTCTATGCCGGTAGTTATGCACAAGCACAAGAGGCGAAGGATACCCTGACCCTGAACCTTGACAAAGCGTTGGAGATTGCGTTAAGCGAGAATCCGACCATTAAAGTTGCAAATGAGGAGATTGCCCTGAAGAAGGTGACCCATCAGGAAACCTGGCAGAATTTGTTGCCGCAAGCAAGTATCGACGGAACATGGAGTCATACGATTACGGCGGCTCAATTGAACCTGGGAGGACAATCTTTCAAGATGGGTATGGATAACTCGAATACGGTGAGTGGTGCACTGAACATCAGTCTGCCGATATTTGCCCCGAGTGTATATCGCGCCATGTCGATGACAAAGACTGATATTGAGCTGGCGGTAGAGAAGTCGCGCGGCTCCAAGCAGGACTTGGTGAACCAGGTGACGAAGGCATACTACCAGTTGATGTTGTCGCAAGACTCTTACGAAGTGTTGCAGAAGAGCTATAAACTGGCGGAAGACAACTATAACATTGTCAATGCCAAGTACGAACAAGGTGCTGTCAGCGAGTTTGATAAAATCAGTGCCGAGGTGCAGATGCGCAGCATCAAGCCGAATGTGATTTCAGCCAACAATGCCGTTGTGTTGTCAAAACTGCAGCTGAAAGTACTGATGGGTGTCACTGCCGATGTGGATATCAAGATTGATGACAATCTGAAACAGTACGAGACGGACTTGTTTGCCAACCAGTTGGAACAGACCACAGAAGGTCTGGTGAATAATACTACCATGAAGCAACTGGACTTGAACTGGAAAATGCTTCAGCAGAACCTCAAGTCGTTGCGTACCAACTTCATGCCTACACTGGCCATGAACTACGCTTATCAGTATCAATCCTTGAACAATGAGAATTGGGATGTCTTCAGTTACGACTGGGGCGGCAGTTCCTCGCTGGTATTCACCTTGAGTGTACCTTTATATAAGGCAAGCAATTTCACTAAGCTGAAATCGAACCGCATCCAGATGCGCCAGTTGGAGCAGAACCGTCTCGACACGGAACGCAAACTGAATATGCAAATCACCAGCTATCAGAACAACATGGCTGCCAGTTCGGAGCAGGTTGTCAGCAACCGCGAGAACGTGATGCAGGCACAGAAGGCTGTGCAGATTGCCGGTAAGCGTTATGAAGTGGGTAAGGGTACGGTGCTCGAACTGAATACTTCGCAAGTACAGCTCACCGAAGCCGAACTGACTTACAACCAATCCATTTACGACTATCTGGTATCTAAGGCCGACCTTGACCAAGTGCTGGGAAGAGATTATATGATTAATAAACAGAAATAAAAAGAAGAACAACGATATGAAAAAAGGTTTTCAATTGATTGCCCTGCTGACAGTTGCACTGCTGGGCGCATGTAGCGGAGATAAAGACAAAGCTGCTGTAGAGAAAGTAGACGAGAAGCCGAGAGTGAAATTAGCCAATGTAGTTGCCCGCCCGGTAGACCAGGTTCAGGAATACACGGCTACGGTAGAGGCTGAAGTGAAAAATAATATCGCTCCCTCTTCTCCGGTGCGCATCGACCGCATCTTTGTAGAAGTGGGCGACCGTGTGTCCAAAGGACAAAAGTTGGTCAGTATGGATGCTGCTAACCTGAAGCAGATTAAATATCAGCTGGACAATCAACAGATAGAGTTCAAGCGCATTGACGAACTATATAAAGTGGGCGGTGCATCCAAGTCGGAATGGGATGCTGCCAAGATGAATCTTGATATCCGCGAGACTTCCTACAAGAACCTCCTGGAGAATACTGCGCTGCTCAGTCCCATCAATGGTGTGGTGACGGCACGTAATTATGATAACGGTGACATGTATAGCGGTGGAGAACCCGTACTGGTGGTAGAGCAAATCACTCCGGTGAAGTTGTATATCAACATATCCGAAGGCTACTTTACGAAAGTGAAGAAAGGGGCTCCCGTATCTGTGAAAATAGACGTTTACGGTGACGAAGAGTTCGAAGGCAAGATAAGTCTTGTTTACCCCACTATTAATCCTGCCACTCGTACTTTCCAGGTAGAAATTCAGCTTGTCAACCGTGACCAGCGTGTCCGTCCGGGAATGTTTGCCCGTGCCACGTTGAACTTCGGTACACAGGAACACGTGGTTGTACCCGATTTGGCTATTGTAAAGCGTGCCGGTTCGGGCGACCGTTATGTCTATGTATATAAGGACGGCAAAGTCTCTTATAATAAGGTAGAGCTGGGCCGTCGTATGGATACCGAGTACGAGTTGGTTTCCGGTGTGGACAACAACTCACAGGTCGTTATTGCCGGACAGACAAAGCTGGCTGACGGGGTAGAAGTAGAGGTAGAAAAATAATGATTAACGTAAACCCTTAAGAAAACATGAGTTTATACGAAGGAGCGGTTAAAAAACCGATTATGACCTCGCTCTGCTTTTTGGCAGTAGCGTTATTTGGTCTGTTCTCTTTGTCGAAATTGCCGGTAGACCTTTATCCGGATATCGAGACTAACACCATCATGGTGATGACCTCGTATGCGGGCGCCAGTGCATCGGATATTGAGAACAACGTGACCCGTCCGTTGGAAAATACGCTGAACTCTGTCAGCAACCTGAAGCATATCACCTCCCGTTCATCAGAGAATATTTCCGTAATCACACTGGAGTTTGAATACGGATATGACATTGATGTGCTGACCAATGATGTGCGCGACAAACTGGATATGGTAAGTTCACAGCTTCCGGATGAAGTGGAGACACCTATCATCTTTAAGTTCAGTACGGATATGATTCCTATCCTGTTGCTTTCCGTGCAGGCGGAAGAGAGCCAGCCGGCACTCTATAAGATATTGGACGACAATATTGTGAACCCGTTGGCACGTGTCCCCGGCGTGGGTACAGTATCCATTTCGGGTGCACCCAAACGTGAAGTCAACGTTTATTGCGACCCCAACAAACTGGATGCCTATAACCTTTCTGTGGAGACTATCAGCTCCATCATCAGTGCCGAGAACCGCAATACGCCGGGTGGTACTTTCGATGTGGGAAACAATACCTATTCGCTGCGTGTGGAGGGTGAGTTCAAAGATCCCAAAGAGATGGAAAACATCGTGGTAGGTACGCACAACGGAGCTTCCGTTTATCTGCGTGATGTGGCAAAGGTGGTAGACTCTGTGGAAGAACGTGCACAGAAAACGTACAGCAACGGTGTGCAAGGTGCCATGATTGTGGTACAGAAACAGTCCGGTGCCAATTCCGTGGCTATTTCACAGAAAGTTATCGATATGTTGCCCGATCTGCAAAAGTCGTTGCCGAGCGACGTGAAGCTGGGCATCATTGTCAATACTTCCGATAACATCTTGAATACTATCGACAGTTTGGAGGAAACCATCGTGTATGCCATGCTGTTCGTAATCCTGGTTGTATTCGTCTTCCTGGGGCGTTGGCGTGCTACGGTCATTATCTGTATCACTATTCCGATGTCATTGGTTGCTTCGTTTATTTATCTGGGTATCATTGACGGCGGTTCACTGAATATCATTTCGCTCTCCTGTCTCTCCATTGCCATCGGTAATGTGGTGGATGACGCGATTGTGGTACTTGAAAATGTGACAACTCATATTGAGCGAGGGGCGGAACCGAAACAAGCGGCGGTGCATGGCACGAATGAGGTGGCCATATCCGTAATAGCCTCTACATTGACCATGATTGCGGTATTCTTCCCACTGACTATGGTAAGCGGTATGTCCGGTGTATTGTTCCGTCAGTTGGGATGGATGATGTGTGTGATTATGACCGTTTCCACCGTTTCGGCTTTGTCGTTCACTCCGATGATGTGTGCGCAGCTCCTGCGTTTGCAGAAAAAGCAAAGCAAGATGTTCATCGCTTTTTATAAGCCGATTCAGCGTGGACTCGATGCTCTTGATGTGTGGTATCAGAACCGTCTGAACTGGGCTGTACGCCATCGTATTACTATTGTTATAGGCTGTGCTGCTTTCTTTATCGCGAGCTTATTCTGCGCCAAATACATCGGTACGGAGTTCTTTCCGGCAGCCGACAACAGTCGTATCGGCGTAAAACTCCAGTTGCCTATCGGTGCCCGTGTGGAACGTGCGCAGGCTTTGGCTTCGGAGTTGACAGATAAGTGGATGAAGCGTTACGAAGGTGTGATGAGAGTGTGCAACTATACCGTGGGACAAGCTGACTCGGACAATACGTTCGCTTCTATGCAGGACAATGGTAGCCATATCATCAGCTTCAATATCAGTTTGGTGAGCCCGGGTGACCGTACGGTCAAGCTGGAACAAGTCTGCGACGAGATGCGTGAAGACCTGAAAGCCTATCCCGAGTTGGACAAGGCGCAGGTAATTCTTGGGGGGAGTACCGGTGGTATGAGTGCCCAGGCCAGTGCCGACTTTGAGGTTTACGGTTATGATTTTACAGCTACCGACAATGTGTCGGCCGAACTGAAAGAGAAGTTGCTGCAAGTGAAAGGTGTGAGTGAAGTAAACATCAGCCGTCAGGACTATCAGCCTGAATATCAGGTGGACTTCGACCGTGAGAAACTGGCATTGCATGGTCTGAATCTGTCGACCGCTTCAAGTTATCTCCGTAATCGCGTGAATGGTGCTTTGGCTTCCTATTATCGTGAGGATGGTGACGAGTACGACATCCGGGTGCGCTATGCTCCTGAGTTCCGTACAAAGATTGAAGACCTGGAGAATATCCTTATATATACTCCTGCCGGTGAAGGCATCCGTGTGAAGGACCTTGGTAAAGTAGTCGAGCGTTCGGCTCCCCCTACTATCGAGCGTAAAGACCGTGAACGTATTGTAACCGTATCTGCTGTTATTTCCGGTGTTCCTTTGGGCGACGTGGTGGCCGATGGTAATGCCATTATCGATAAGATGGATCTTCCGAGCGGTATCTCAATCCAGATTTCGGGTTCATACGAAGACCAGCAGGATTCGTTCTCCGACTTGGGTACGCTGGCCGTGCTGATTGTCATTCTGGTATTTATTGTAATGGCAGCTCAGTTCGAGTCTCTGACATATCCGTTCATTATCATGTTCTCCATTCCGTTCGCATTCAGCGGTGTGCTGATGGCGCTTTTCTTTACGGGAACAAACCTGAACGTAATGAGTTTGCTGGGTGGGATTATGTTGATCGGTATTGTGGTGAAGAATGGTATTGTGCTTATCGACTACATTACGCTCTGTCGCGAGCGTGGTATGGCGGTACTTCATTCTGTGGTTACGGCAGGTCGTAGCCGTCTGCGTCCGGTATTGATGACCACGTTGACTACGATCCTCGGTATGGTGCCGATGGCCGTGGGGCAGGGCGAAGGTGCCGAAATGTGGCGTCCGCTGGGTGTTGCCGTGATCGGCGGTCTGACGGTATCTACCATTCTGACGTTGATTCTGGTTCCTGTGCTCTACTGTTCGTTTGCCGGTATCGGTATCAAGCGTACACGTGGCAAGATTAAGAAAGACCGTGAACTGAACGACTACTACCAGTCTCATAAGGACAAGATGACGAAACCGAAGAAACAATGATGTTAGTTATAACTCATAACTCATAACTTATAACTTATAAATATGAAATCTGTATTTATTACATTCGACCAAGCGTTCTTTGAACGCATTATGGCATTACTCGACCGACAGAACTGCCGTGGCTTCAGTTATTGGCAGCAGGTGCAGGGGCGCGGCAGCAAGACGGGTGAACCGCACTACGGCAGTCATGCATGGCCCAGTATGTGTTCTGCTATCATCACCATAGTGGAGGATGCCAAAGTAGATCCGCTACTTGATGCACTCCATAAAATGGATATGGAGACTGAGCAGTTGGGGCTTCGAGCCTTTGTCTGGAACGTTGAAAAGACTATTTGATAAACTTTAAATATTATCCCCGGAGAAAAAGATATTTTCTTCGGGGATAATTCTTTTTTATACGGTAGATATTTTCTCTCCTAATTCTCTATCTTTGCGCCCGTATTGGAGTTATGGAAAAGAATGTACTGAAACATACGGGTCTGTTGATGTTCGTCGTGATGGTTGCACTGTTGCTGATGTATCTGTTGCCGGGCATGATGATAGGCGAACATGTGATGAGGCGCGTCGATATCCTTAGTGACGTCCGCCCGCCATCGCTGCCTGTAAGTGAGCAGACGGACAGTTTGCTCCCACCACCACCTAAAGTGAAGCCGGAGTTTGTAGATACCTGCCGTGCAGGTATGACCTGCATTGAAGATTACAGCGACTCCACCCTTCGCGGCATGACGCCCTTCTACCGGGCACTCGATGAGCTCACTCTGAATCCCCGCCCTGTGCGCATTGCCTATTTCGGCGATTCCTTTATCGAAGCCGATATCCTGACGGCCGACCTCCGCGAAATGCTTCAGCAGAAGTATGGCGGTTGCGGCGTGGGATTTGTCACCATTACTTCCATGACCAGCGGCTTCCGCCCTACGGTGCGCCACTCCTTCGGCGGATGGCAGAGCCATTCCGTGATGGATTCCGTGTTCTTTGACCGTAGCAAGCAAGGCGTTTCCGGTCATTACTTCATTCCCGCTGCCGGTGCCTATGTGGAGCTGAAGGGGCAGACGGCATACGCTTCCCGCCTCGATACTTGCCAGCGTGCCAGTATCTTCTTCTACAACCGGGGTGAGGTCACTCTTTCCGTTCGTGTCAACCATGGCGAAAGCACTACCCGGACTTTTGAACCTATCGACGATTTGCAGGAAATGACCGTAGAAGGCAATATCGGTTCTGTACGCTGGACGGTGGAAGGAGCTGACTCTACTCTTTTCTACGGGCTGGCAATGGACGGTACTTCGGGTATTGTGCTCGATAATTTTTCGCTTCGCGGCAGTTCCGGGCTTTCGCTGCGTTCGGTTCCTGTGTGGATGATGCGTGAGTTCAACGAACAGCGCCCCTACGATTTAATAATTCTTCAGTTCGGCCTGAATGTCGCCACCGAGCGCGGGCGGAATTACGATAGATATATAGCGGGTATGCAAACTACGTTGCAACACCTGAAGTCCGCCTTTCCCCAGTCTGCCATCCTTGTGGTCAGCGTGGGCGACCGCGATTACAAAACCGAAGATGGTGACTTGCGCACTATGCCTGGCATCAAGAACCTGGTTCGCTATCAGCAGAACCTGGCGGCGGATGAGGCGGTTGCTTTCTGGAATATGTTCGAAGCAATGGGCGGAGAAGGTAGCATGGCGGAGATGGTACACTCCAAACCGTCGTTGGCCAATTATGATTATACGCATATCAACTTCCGGGGAGGCAAGCACCTGGCAGGTCTGCTCTATGAGGCGCTGATGTATGGTAAGGAACAATATGACAGGAGGAGGGCGTATGAAGCGGAATAGAAAAAATCTCATTATCATCCTTTCTTTCTTTTTCTGTCTCCCGTGCCTTCGCGCCCAGGACGTCCTTCCGTCCCATTCCCTTGCAAGCGAAGCCATGGCCGATAACGACACCCTTTATCTCTACTCCCAGCGCACGGATACCGTTTCCGTACCTTTCGTCGCCTTGCCCGCCGCCTTCCGCCAGGTCAGGGAAAACGCGTTGACGGACAGCATCGACATCCTCAAACCCTTTTGGGAGAAACTGCGCCTGCTCCGCCTCGGTACTTCTACCGATACTCTCCGCATTGTGCATGTGGGCGACAGCCATATCCGCGGTCATATCTTTCCCCGCACCACCGGCGAACTTCTGCAACAGACGTTTGGCGCTATCTCTTATACCGATGTCGGCATTAACGGTGCTTTCTGCGTCACTTTCACCCGTCCCGACCGTATCTGGGAGATTGCCGCTCTGCATCCTGACCTGCTTATTCTCTCCTTCGGCACCAACGAGAGCCATAACCGCCGCTACAATGCCCAGTTGCATTATCATCAGATGGACGAACTGGTGCGTATGCTTCGTGAAAGTATGCCCGGCATACCTATGCTGATGACGACCCCTCCCGGTTCTTACGAGAGCACCCGCCAAAGTCGCCGGCGCCGCACCTATAAGATTAATCCCCGCACCGCTATCACCGTGCAGACCATTCATCGCTATGCCGATGAAAACGGCCTGGCCGTCTGGGATATGTACGAGATATTGGGCGGCATCCACCGCGCCTGCCTGAACTGGCAGGAAGCCGGATTGATGCGTCCCGACCATATTCACTATATGCCCGAAGGCTACCATCTGCAAGGTGAGTTGCTCCATCAGGCACTACTAAAAGCCTACAACGACTATGTGGACTATTGACGAACTAAATTTGGATTTCAGTCGCCTGCGCGAGATTTTCACATACGACCCGCAAGCTCCGATGATATTCAGCAGTGGCATTTTCCTCTGGCTGTTTGCCGCTTTTATATTGGTCTATCTGTTGTTGCAGCGTCGTGCCACCGCCCGGTTGCTGTTCGTCACCCTGTTTTCCTATTACTTCTATTATAAGAGTAGCGGCACCTATTTCTTTTTGCTTGCCCTCGTCACGGTGAGCGATTTCCTCATCGCCCACTTCATGGATCGCACTACCACCCGTTGGCGGCGCAAGGCATGGGTAACGCTGAGCCTTGCCATCAACCTGGGATTGCTGTGCTACTTTAAATACACCAATTTCCTGGGTGAATTCTTTGCTTCTCTCACGGGCGGTACATTCACGGCTACCGACATCTTCCTTCCCGTAGGCATTTCATTCTTCACCTTCCAGTCGTTGAGCTACACCATCGACGTATACCGCCGCGAGATAAAGCCACTCACCAATCTGCTGGATTACGCCTTTTACGTGTCCTTCTTTCCGCAACTCGTAGCAGGCCCCATTGTTCGTGCCCGCGACTTCATCCCGCAAATCCGCCGGCCGCTGTTCGTATCCAATGAAATGTTCGGTAGGGGAGTGTTCCTTATTGTGAGCGGTCTTTTCAAGAAAGCGATTATCTCCGATTATATCAGCATCAACTTTGTGGAGCGCATCTTCGATAACCCCACCCTTTACTCGGGCGTGGAGAACCTGATGGGCGTCTACGGTTATGCCTTGCAGATCTATTGCGACTTCTCCGGTTATAGTGATATGGCCATCGGCATTGCCCTGCTGCTGGGCTTCCATTTCAATATCAACTTCGATTCACCCTATAAGTCCGCTTCCATTACGGAGTTCTGGCGGCGGTGGCATATCTCCCTTTCCAGTTGGCTGCGCGACTATCTCTATATCTCGCTGGGCGGCAACCGCAAAGGCAAAATCCGCCAGTATGCCAATCTCATCATCACCATGCTCTTGGGCGGACTGTGGCATGGTGCTTCCTGGAATTTTGTTCTTTGGGGCGTGATGCACGGTGTGGCGCTTGCCATTCATAAGTTTTGGATGACCCTCACCGGACGCCGGAAAGGGGAACAAAGTCATGGCATCCGCCGTTTCTTCGGCATCCTCATCACGTTCCATTTCGTATGTTTCTGCTGGATATTCTTCCGCAATGCGGAGTTCTCTACTTCCATAGATATGTTGAGGCAGATATTCACCACCTTCCGTTCGCAACTCTTCCCTCAATTGGTAGAAGGCTATTGGGAAGTCTTTGCATTGATGGCGCTGGGCTACTTCCTGCACTTTGTGCCCGATAGTTGGGAACGTGCCTGTACAAAAACAGTAATCCGCCTCCCCCTGCTGGGAAAGGCGGTACTGGTGGTTGCTATCATTTACCTGGTCATTCAGATGAAGAGTGCTGAGATACAGCCGTTCATCTACTTCCAGTTCTGATATAGTATTACAGTTGCTTGATGGCTACTTTGATTTCTTCATTCTTATCTACATCAATTTCCATTGTTTGAGATTGATAAGAGATGAAATCGACAGAAAGCATGTGCTTTCCTTTGTTCAGTTGGGGAATGTTGAAGTTGCCCGACAGATCGGAATAATACTTCTTTCCATCTACTGTGATGGTTGCTCCTGCCAGAACTTCGCCACAACTTTGGTCAAGGATGGCTCCTGATAAGGTGTAAGTGGCAACGGTAGCTTCTTCACTTTTCACTTTTCCGGTATTCTCTTTGGTACCTACTTTGTTTCCGGCATTGGCATTGAGAATAAGAGATACCGCCATAACGAATAATAATGCAATCTTTTTCATATAGTCAATTCTTTAAATGATGTTTTATGCTTATCTGCTGCAAAGTTCGCGACTTTCTGTTACGAAGTTGTTGCGCTGCGTTTACATACATGTTAAGTTGGTATTAATATTCTTTCTCCGAGAGCAGGTGTCCGTCTTCATCCCACATCTTCCACACTCCTACGCGTTTACCTTTCTCATAGTGCATTTCGTAGAGTTTGACGCCTTCTTCGTTGCGGATAATCCATTCGCCGTCTTTCTTGTCGTCCGAGTATTCGGCTTGCGACAGGATGATGCCACTTTCTGAGTAGGTGCGCCACATACCGTGGAAGCGTCCGTTCTTGTACGAACGTATCTCTTGTGTCTTGCCCGAGGGGAAGTAGATGACATAGGTGCCTTCGGGCTTTCCCTTGCTGATGAATATCTCCATTTTGAGGGTGCCGTCGGGATAGTATTCTTTATAGTCACCGGTGTAGATGCTCTTTTGTTCTTTGTCGGCATAATACAGTCCGTCTATATAATAGACTTTCGTGTTCTCCTGGGCAAAGGCAATGAGGAAGCACAGTACCGTCAGGGCTGATAATAGATATCTTTTCATATTATTCATTTTAAGTATGTTATTAGTTTTAGAATATATCCCAGCGGAGTCCTATCTGTCCGCGGCGGCCGTACCATTCAGAGTTGGTCAGTCGACGTTTGTCGCCCATGTACTGGCGGAGTGGTTCGTCGGTCAGGTTGTTCAACTCAACGAATGCTTTTACTCCTTTCACGATATCCACCGTTGCCGAGGCATCGAGCGTGAAGTTTTTCGCAACCCAGGTGTAATAGTCCGGTCCCAGTTGCTGGTTGATGGAGTAGACGGACTTGCCACGGTAGTTACCTGCCAGACGTACCACGAAGCGTCCCTTTTCGTAGAAGAGGATGGCATTGGCCATGTTGCGCGATTGATCGGGTAGCGTCGATTCGTCTTCTACTGTGTGGGCATCTGCACCTGTACCTATCAGGCGTGGCACTTTCACCTTACTGTCGATGTAGGTGTAGTTCACTTCTATGCCAAAGCCTGAAAGGAAGCCGGGCAGGAAGTCGAGGCGCTTGTTGATGCCGATTTCAAAACCGAACAGGCGGGCGTTCTTCAGATTCTTCGATTGTGACATCATGTAGCTGTTGCCGCCTTCGTTGTAGTAGCTTACGTCTTTGAATATCACATCCTGAATATCTTTATAGAAGAAACCTCCTGAAATGAGTCCTACATTATCAAAGAAATATTCTCCCATTAAGTCGAAGTTATTGGCAAACGTCGGGTTCAGGTCTTCGTTACCCTTGGTGATAGTAATCGGATTCTTGGTCTGATCTACGGCTTCTCCCGGAGTCATGTCGCCGAAATTGGGGCGGACAAAAGTGCGGGTGTAGGCGGCGCGGATGTTAGACTTTTCATTGGGGCTGTACTTCAGGTGTAGCATTGGCAGCAGGGCGTTGTAGTTGTTCTTGCGCTTTGCCGGGCTGATTTCCGTCACTGCCGGTGTGCCCGATATGGTAGCTTGCTTGCCTTTGAGTGTGGTCATGGTGTATTCATTGCGCACACCACCCACCAGACGCCATTGGCTGGACAGTTCGATGTCGACCATTCCGTATCCGGCGAGTACATTCTCAGTGGCTTTGTAGATGTTCGTTTCATTGGCAGCGGAAGTGTAGTCTCCGAATCCGTTGGCTTGCAGTGTCTCCGGCTTGTAGAGGTCGAAGAGTTGTTGCTTGGTCAGCGGATCCATGATGTATTGGTTGTGGTTCCCGCTCATCTCTGTGAAGTAGCCGTGTCCCATCGGGAAACTTTCGCGGTTCATCTCGCTCAATGTTTTCAGGGCGGGAGAGTTGGGGATGCCCAGTGCGGCGCCCGGCAGGTACACGAAGTTCGAACCGTAGTAGCTGTCGCGCTTCTTCGTACGGTACTTGCCTCCGAATTTGAACTTCAGCTTAGACGATGGCTCCACACGCAGGTTGAGCTGGAACGTCTGGTCGTGCTCTTTGTTATCGAGTTGCGAAATGACGAGTTGTTGTAAGGTCAATTTGTTGGCGTCCATTACTTCCGAAGGGTCGTTCAGCCCGGCTTCGAAGTCGAGCGGGTTTCCTCCCACACCGTTGGGTGAGTCGAATCCCCAGTAGCGCCGTCCGTCGCTGGAAAGATTATTGAATCCGCCTTTGATGCTTTGGCGGAAGGTGGCGATGGGTAGACCCTTGCGGTCGGAGCCGTCGGGGGTTTTCAGAAAGTAGTTCGAAGTGTAATCGCTGGCTGTCCAGTCCACGTATACTGTGGACGAGAGTTGGTGCTCACCACCCAATTCGCCGCCCGTCAGGCGCGTCTGATAGTAGGAGTAGCGATAGTTGTACTGGTAACGCGAATTATTGTAATCTACATAAGATTCATATACCGGACGGATGTCATTGAACTTGTCGTACAGCCCGCGGAAATAGATCTTATGGTTGCTGTTGAACTTATATTCCAGTCCCATGTTTACACCGTACGTTTGGCGCTTACCCATATAGCGCTTCAGCATCACTGTGTTGATGGAATTTTGTTGCACCGGATCGGAGAGTGCAGTGTTGTAGCTCACGTCATAGCTGTCCGAACCCCATTGTCTGTCCCAGATGGCACCTACCAGGATGACGCCCAGCTTGTCATTGAAGAAACGGTCGCCATATACGATAGAGCCGTTATATGTTCCGTTTTCAGAGAAGCCGTTATATCCGCCTGCCAGGCTGACACCCAACTTCCGGCTTGTCGGAGCCGTACGGGTTATAAAGTTTACCGAGCCACCTACAGCATCGCCTTCCCAGTCCGGTGTCAGCGCTTTGGCCACCTGTACGTACTGAATCAACTCCGAAGGAACTGCATCGAGTACCGATGAACGGTTACCCATCACATTGGAACTCGGCAAGCGGCTGCCGTTGAACAGGGTGGATGTCCATGCAAAAGGCGTACCGCGCACCGTTGCCTGGTCGGCTTCTCCATGATAGCGAGCTACGGCTACACCCTGGATACGCTGTACGGCTTCCGCTGCATTTCGGTCCGGCAATTTGCCCACCGCATCCGCAGCAACTACATCCAGCAGTGTGATGGCATTTTTCTTAATGTTATAAGCCTTCATCTGAGAGGGCGCCATTGTACCGCTTATTACCACTTCGCCCAACAGCAAGTCATTCGTTTCGAGCGTTATCGTCCCCAGATCGTTGATTCCCGATTTGATGGTTGTCTGTATTGTTTTTTCTTTATAGCCGATGTACGAGAAGGTGATTCCGTATGTACCTTCTGTTTTGGTTTGTATCGAGAACACGCCGTCGAGATCGGTCGCTGCTCCTTGTTGCAGTGCTTCGATGTAGACTGCCACACCCGGCAACGGCCCGTCGTCACAGATGACGGTTCCTTTTACCAACTGGGCTTGGATCATGTTTATATTGACACATAGACTTAGCGCAAGAAGTAATATATACCTCTTGATAACTTTTATTCGTTTCATGTTTATTTACTGGTTTTAATGAGTGTTTTCTCTTTATTAGCGAGTGAATTTCTGTTTTAATAGCGTTCGTTCCTTCGGCCCTATGCCAAGTTCGGTTTCCATAAATTGTTCTACGCTTCCGTACTTGTCTGTGAGTGCTTTGAAAAAGCTTCGCATCAGCTCCGGGCGGAGTTTCATGCGTTCTTCAATCTCCTGCTCCGTCAGTCCGGATGCTTCGGCCATAGGCTGAAACATCTTTTTGTTGATGGGTTTCAGATAGATGTTGGAAGCTACGAAGTCAGCTTCGATAGTTTCCATCGGCACTCCCAATGTGTACAGTACCAAGGCAGTGCCCATGCCTGTACGGTCTCTTCCGCCGGTGCAGTGATACAGCAAAGCCTCTCCTGCGGGCAAAGCCAACAGGCGTTGGAACAAAGGTTTGTAGCGTTCTCCATAATACTGAATACTGGGCATTCCGTACATATTCAGCAAAAAATCCTTGTCCTTCAGCATAACAGCCATGTCTTTGGCTGAGGGAAGGTTGTCGCTACCGGCGGGACACAGTATGTAGTCTGTCTCCGGTAGCAAGCGGTCCGGGGCGGCAGCTGCTTCCTTCGTTCCTCTGAAGTCGATAACCGTACGAATATGCTTATCAGCCATCGTCTGCATATCGGCATCCGTAAGGTGGCTGATGTCTGCCGAACGGAAAATCTTGTCTGTAACTACCTCTTTACCATCTGTTGTTTTATACCCTCCTATGTCTCTGAAGTTCACAGCTCCTTCCATCTTTATGAGCCGGGGTGTACCATTGGCTACTTGTGCGCACATGGCGAGGGGTGATAGCAGCATTGCCAATCCAATCAATCTTTTTACCTTCATTACTTTTACTTTAAATTATTGAATTTATGTCTAAATAGCGAGTGCAAAGTGAACAATAATGTGTTTCAAAGAGTCTACAATGAAGTTACATTCCTGATACATCAAAGTCGGTGTATAACTTTCTGACATATAGTTTCTCAGCCTTTTTAGCCGAGTTTACTATCGCATTCTTTTATCTCTCTGCGCAATGAATCATTACAAGGTTCATCGGATTCACCTGTTTGCGGCAAAGCCTTTGTGGCAGGAGGATAGCGGGTGAAGGCTAAACGCTTTTTGGCTTTTCTCGCAGCTTTCAGCCTTCACCTTGTTGTACCGTCCTGACTTTAGTTGACTGGATTAATGTTTAATCCTATAGGACATTGTCTGAAAAGAAGAATTAAGAAATAACAGTCTTAGTCCTATTAAATGTTGTCTGTCGGGGGATGTACCGTCCTGACTATAGTTAGCTGCCAGCCGAAACTCCCTTGCTTTCCGACCGTAACTTCCTTGCCTTTCATCTGAACCACTATTGCCTTTCTTGCACAAGATGCCATCTTGTGTAGCATAAGATGGCATCTTGTGCAACATAAGATGGCATCTTGTGCATCGAAACAATAAGGCTTCCGGTTGAAAGGCAAGGGGGATGCAGTTGAAAAGGCGGTATGTTTCGGTCGGAAATTGTAGTGCTTTCACTCTCCACCTCCTTGCTTTCACCCTCCATCGCCCTTCACCAGCCGCCTGCGCAAAACCGGTGAACGGGTGAATGCAGCATTTGT
>JAUUPT010000044.1 GCA_030843315.1 Bacteroidaceae bacterium
TGGATGTTCAGCAGGTTTATTCATTTGATCTTGTTACTATGCCCGTCCAGAAAAAAATCGTTCAGGGCGAAAGTGCGGAAATTCGATGCCAACTGGTAAAGGAAGGCGACTATGAACAGGCTCGGTTCTTTATCAGGTATTTCCAAAGTGATGGGAAAGGCGAGCTGCGGATGGATGACGGAACGGTATTTCTACCGAATGACCTGTACCCGTTGGATAAAACGACATTCCGACTTTACTACACATCACACAGCACGGATCAGCAGGTTATCGACATATATATAGAAGATTCATTCGGTCAGGTCGTGCAGAAAACATTCAGTTGGCAAAATGACAGGGGGGATGAAGACGATGATGTAGAAGAAAATATGGTTTCACAAAAAATATCAGGCAATGATTTTATGCGGTTATATCGTGTTCAACGCCCTTTGCTGGCTATGGATAGCCCATACGTTGAATAATGCTCCGACAGATATAGAGCTGTGGGGAAAAGAAGTTGAATAAGTAAAGTACCCGGAGCAATTCGGGTACTTACTGTATTTACAGATTGATTATGAAATATATAATAACATTCTTCATTGCGTTGCTTCATTTAACTGCATGGGGACAACCAAACAGAAAATCGGAAATAGAAAAATGTACGGAACAGGCTTATTCTGCAAAAGAGTTTCAACGAATAGCCGATTCAATGCAAATGACTATCGAAGAATTATCCGACTATCCCGTAGTTTTTCCGATTAAAAAGCCGTTACGAATTTCATCGGGCTTTGGTATGCGTTATCATCCTATTTATAAAAGGCGAAAATTTCATACAGGAATTGATATAGCCAAACCAAAGGGTACTCCCGTGTATGCCAGTGGCAACGGGAGAGTAGTTCGTAAGGGCTATTGTTCGGGATATGGGAATTACATTGAGATTGAACACGCAGGTAATTTTCATTCATTCTATGCTCATTTGAGTAAGATAATGGTAAATATAGGGGATTCGGTTAGTATTACTACACAGATTGCTTGTGTGGGTAATACGGGAATAGCAACAGGCAGCCATTTACATTATGAAATCAGGAAAGGGAAACGTTTCTTGAATCCGTCTGAATGGTGCTGTTGTCTGATTGAAATATGGAACACACAAAATTTAAACGAAAAAATAGCATGAAATTTCTTAATACATATTTACAACCCGGAGAGGACATAATGTACAGGGCACGGATACATATATTCTTATTCCTGCAACCTGCCATATTATTGACTATCGGGTTTATGTGTTATTTTGATGATGTAAAAATAACACATTATTTAGGGATTACACTTCTGTTCTTGGGATTGGTTTCCCTTGTACAGCGTGTGTTAGTGAAAGTAGGCTCAATCTATGCCGTAACCAACAAACGAGTGATTATAAAAACGGGAGTAATAAGTCGTCGGACTGTTGAACTGGTACTGGTTAAATGTGAGGGTATTCAGGTGGTACAAGGTATTGCAGGGCGTATCTTCGGCTATGGTTCTATCGTGGTTACTACGGGTGGAGCTACCAACTGTTACTATTATGTTGCCAATCCGTTCCGGTTCAAGAAGGCAATAAATATACAAATTAGATAGTTTTTGATAGTTCTAATTTCTATTACAAAAGCAATCCGAAGCTAATTAAACGTTTCGGATTGTTTGTTAATCGGCTTTTTGTTACTTTTTCTCCCGCCCATTTTTTTGCTCATGGAAAAAGTAACGGGCGAAAATCGCCCGCTTATCATTTTTCTTGTCCCTCTTTTTGTAACTTCTCAAGCTGTTTCAGCATAAACCGATGGTTTTCGCCAACCGTATGCCCCGAAGCCATTTTGTAAGGACTGTCGGAACATTCAATACATTGCTGTATGGCTGCCTTCAGATCTGTTACTTCAATTCTGTTTCCGTCAATATCCTTTATCGTTGTCATATCCTTTGTTATTTAGATGTTTGTACTTGTATCGGGGAAACATACCAACTGTCTTGATACTTGTCGCCAATCAGGTTAAAAACGCCCGATAATCCGCTATCGTTGGCGTGTTTCTTGGCTTCGCTGATTGTACCGAACTCGCCTAATTTGTTGAAGCCGATAAATAGTTTGTATCTATCGTTGTTCTCCTTATGTTTTTTTACTTCTTCCTGTAACATCACATACATTTTTTGATAGTTGTCTTTCTTCTGTTCCAATTTGTTGTAAGCCTTCAATAACTGTTCATCCGTATCTGCATTGAAAAACAGATCATTGTGCTTTTTGTAGTCGATATACTGGGCAATGGCTCTTTCTACTTTTGTTATCTGTGCTTTTGCGGATGCAACTTTACCCAACAAAAAGTCAAAGCCCGTCTGTAAACCTGTTCGCTTGTCGTAAAAACAATGATATATCTGAACTCTTTTTCTCGGATATTTGCACACTAATTTTGCCTTACGCCATTCGATAAGCCACCGCCAACGATCTAACATATCACGGGGAATGTCTATTTTGTGTAAAACTTCCCGGCTTCTGTCCTCGTGGCGAATTTCAAAAGTGATATATACCCAATGTTCAATACCCAGTTCCCGTTCCGCTTTTGCAAGGTCTTTCGCATACTGCATCCAATCGTCCATTCTTTCCTGTGCCATGATGTTAGATGTTAATGTTATCGTTTTTCTTGGTTAGCCATTCATCCCGACGGGTACGGCATTCCTCCAGAGTTGGTGCTACGGTTGAAAATAATTTCCCGTCTGTATGCCTGTAATCGTATTGATAAAATGTTTGTTTCGGACGGTGGGCAGGACGAAACGTTGTATAGTTCTCTTTACCTTGTTCACATACAGAACAGCCGTTATGATTGATTGAATTTGTTTTCATTGTCATTTTGTAATATATTGATATTCTTTAATATAATCCTGTTCTTTTAGCCACTTGATTAGGTTCTCCATATTATATTCGGAGGTAATGATTGCCGAATCCCTTGAAAATTGAGTGAAACGACTGCTTTCGTAGTTGTCTATCCACTCTTTGAGGTTTACTGCTCCCCAAGTACTGTAATCCTGTGCAAACATTCGGTCAATCTCGGCTATCTCTTTGTTGAACTCCACCACGATAGTTTGGTATTTGTCGTCAATGATTTCAAGATGATGTAGTGAGCCGAACTCGTCGTGTAGGCGTGCGGAACTCCAATCGCTTTTGTAGGTATGATTTCCCCACCTATGTGGTTTATCGAAACGCACCTTTACCTCTGCTGTGTATTCGGTTATCTTGATTTCTTCGATAATGCCTGTTACCATTAAGCCTGTAAAAATGCTCTTACAACGCTTGCCTATAATACTATCGTTTACTTCTGTTGTTTTCATATCTATTGTTGATTAAAAGAATGATAATGTTAATTGTACTGCTTTGCGTCCTGTGATTTCATCAAACAGGCTTTTCGCTTGTTTCAAAACGGATATAGCGTATTTGTCGGTCTTACTGCTGTCTTTGTCAAGTCCTTTCATCATTTCATTGAGGGCTGCGGTAAGGCAATCTTTTCGATTGTCGAATATCTTACCCCATACGCCTAAGCCATAACCTGCTCCGCCAGTGCTGTAAGAATAACTCATTCCGTATGTCCATTTTCCGTTTAAGCCTTTACCCAGTGTAATATGGTTGCTTACCGCCCAACCGTCCCGATGGGGGAATTGTATTTCTTCACGTTCCAAAAAATCAGGTCTTTCCAACCAACCATATTCGTTAAATCCCTTTTTGGTAAAGCCGAATAGCAAATGTTTTTCATACTCCCGTTTATTCATTAATAACTGGCGTGGGGTATCTCCAAAACTCTCGTATTCCTCAATTATAGCCCTGTCGTTATGTCTTAGTGCGTTCAGATATACGGCTACATTGTGGCGTTCTACCCTGCAAAAATTGATATCCTGTATCTTTTGTAATTTTTCGTATGCTGATAAATCTTTGTATTTCATGACCATTCTTTTGTGGGGCAGGGTTACTGCCCCGTGTTACTACTTATTAATCCAATCCGAAATAATACGCTAACCGTTGTTCCTGTGATTTCGGAAAAATCCAACCTGCTAACTTCTTGCCGTTGAATGTCAATCGGCTGTTGAAGCGTCCGCCCATTGCTTTGAGTTCGTCTTTTATGGCTCTCGTTTCTCCGAATACCGCTACCGCTTTGGCTGAATACTCTACCAATGTGCAACCGCCTTTGCTTTCTTCTGTCGGCTTACTGGGTGGCATTGTGTCGGATTTGCTGATATGTATGTTATCGTCATTCCCTGCTGTGTATGCAAAATCTTCAATCGTGCGTTTACGGTCATATACAGGCACTTTTTCGATTATCCAACCGCAGTATTTGCTTTCGCCTAAATAGTAGCCGTCGCCCATACTGTATTTTTCACGGTGTTCGTAGTCCTCGTTAGGTTCGGCTAAATAGGCGGTTTCATCAAAGTTGGATGCGTGTTTGCGCATTTCGGAAAAGATGTCCCTTTTGTGTTTGGAAAAGCCTATAATAACCGTCCTTTGTGTGCTGTGTGCATAGTAGTCGGTCATTCGGTCGCTGTCGTCTTGCTTCAATCGTGCCACGATAACGCCTAAAGCATCTTCGGGGAATATCTCGGCAAAGCGTTTACGCCCGATTTCCTTAACCTGCTCTACTCTGGTTTTTTCCTGTTCGGCTTCGTCTTCTTCTGCTTTCTTCTGTTTCTGTGCTTGCTGAAGAAGCATTGCAACTTCAAAACTGTCTATAAATTCAGGGTTCTCGCTGTCATAGTAATAACCAATACCGAATTTTTCATTCAATGGTCTGATAATGTCGGCTGTATGAAAATCCTTTGTCCGCAGGTTAATCAACTTGTAAGCAATGCCCCAATCGTTTTTACGGATTTCATACACTACATATCTGTCATAGCTGTAACCCTCCATTCGGATAACCTGATTGACTTCTACCACTTGTTTGGCTCTGTCTATCTCCTTGTTTGCTCCTAATAAAAATACTTTGCTCATAACTCTAAATTTTAAGGGATTATAAAAAGGTCAGCATTGCGAGAATAAAGAGGATTATAGCACCCAAACCCACGAAGAAGGAGAGGATACCCCGAATAACAGGAAGAAAGAGATACAAGCCCACTAAAGTCCAAATAAACCCTGTTCCCCACACACAGAAGCCCAAAACCGCCAAAACGATTTTTACAACCAATTTTATGCTAATTGGAAGGTAGGCTGTCGGTCGTTGTTTCCTATTTTTTTCTATACTTCTCATAATTTCTGACTTTTTTTTTATGCCGTATCGGAGCCGGTGAGGTGTGATCGAGTTTCAGGTGCAATTAGAAAGTAGTGTTTAGCCACTGCCAGTTTTTTACGAATAAATACGCTCGCCTGAAGAATGAGGGAAAGAGGAAGATTTTTCGTAAAACCCTTGCGGCTTGAACTTGCTGTGGCGTTAAGAACACGGAAATACTTTCGCAACTGATACTCGATTACTCCGAGCCGCTTTCCGTGGCTTAGTAGCTAAATGAGGAAGGAATTATACCGAGGGAAGTGTAGAAAAAAGAAAATTGAGTTTGATATACTTTGCGTTTATCATCATAAAACGCTGCACTTTCCCCACAGAAAGGAAAGCTATAAACATAAAAAAAGCCTGTATCATTTTGACACAGGCTCATTCGTATTATTGGTAATTATTATATTCCTTTTTTACCGTAGCATTTACTACCGTCAGGGGATAGATAGAAATTGAATGTTTCTTCTTTCGGAGTTCCCGACAGTTGAACAGAATACTTGCACCTGACAATGACTGCAAGTACATCATTTGCGTTTCTGCTGTCATATCCTTGCAAGTTATCAGGAACAAGGTTTTTAAGCGAATCTATACGGGTGTTCATTACGGCGATATCAGCATTATACTTGTCAATATCGCTTTGTTTTTTAGTTTGAGCCAATAAATCTTCGCTCATTTTTCTTGCAAGTTCAATACGACTAATAACAGATTGTTTTTCCTTTCTGAACTCATCGGTAAGATAAGCAACACTATCAGCAACCGTAACATTTCCAGTTTCGTTCAATTCAACAATTTTGAAGTTGAGATTTTCTTTTGTATCACTACCTTTTAACAGGTTATCAGTAATGGTTTTTTCATAATTACTCGTTGATGAGTTTGAACCGCAGGAAACCATAAAAACAGCGATAAGTAAATAAAATACGTGTTTCATATCTGAATGTATTAAGAGTTTATTAATTCATTGAAATAGCCGGAAGTTTTGAATGCAGGTTATATACTATCAGAACTTCAGTTGATTTTTTATTATCATTTCGGGTATATTCGGTTAATGCTTTCATTACCCATTCCCGAAATGCTTTTGCTTCAAAAGATGCTACACGGTAGCTGACAAATATCAATGCTTCAAGATTATACAGTACCGTTTCACATGAGCGCCCATTATTCTCGAATTTATGTATTCGGGTAACATCTTCTTCACGAAGTAAGCCTGATTTGAATATGCTCCGAAGGTTGTTACCAATCGTATTGACGAACACATTAAACAAATCGGCAACCTCATGTTTCGTTAGCCACAGGGTGCAATTTACGAGTTTTGCTTCAACAATTAGTTGATTTTCATCGTTTTCTTTAATTTTGATATATCCTCGTTCCATATTTTGCTATTCTTCATCATATTTAACATTAAAGCCTATACGCTTACGGGGCATATTTTCCTGTTCTTTTTGTGATGCCAGTTCGGTAAGAGCCTGATAAATATCGCTGAACTGCATATTTGTTTCTATCATAAATTCGTCCAATTTACGATTTAATTCTGCATAACCGAGTGCATATTGGCGTAAAGCAACAAAAGCCCGCATAATAGATATATTTACCTGAATAGCTTTCTTACTTTTCAATACGGATGAAAGCATAGCCACTCCGAGTTCCGGGAACGCCATTATAAAGGAAGAGCCGACGTTGTATCCGGGGGGTATCACATTTTGTGACACCCCTAATTTGATTACTTCGTCGCTTTCTTCCCGTGTCAATTCAAACATGAAGTCAGGAGCCGGAAACCTGTCTATATTTCGTTTGACTGCCTGTTTTAAGGCTCTTGTTTCAACTTCATACAATTTTGCGAGGTCATAATCCAACATGACACGCACACCTCTGATATCGTATATCTTATTTTGAATGATTTGTAGTTCCATGATATTATTATTTATTGATTAACTACTAATTTATCCTCCATGCTTTTAACTTTTCCGGCAAAAGCATTCATATCGTGGCTTATTTTTGAATCAGTTATTCTCGCATAAATTTGAGTTGTTCTTATATTAGTATGCCCTAACATTTTACTAACACTTTCGATAGAAACGCCCTTACTAAGTGTCAGAGTAGCAAATGTATGGCGTGCAAGATGGAATGAAATTTCCTTATCAATCCCACATAATGTGCCGATTTCCTTCAGGTAAGCGTTCATCTTTTGATTACTTGGTACAGGGAGTATTCGGTTATCCGGCAAAGTGCCTTCATATTTTTCTAATATTCTTTTGGGAATATCAAGTAAGGGGATTGAAAACGTTACATCTGTTTTTTCTCTTTTACCAATAATCCACAGATTACCGTCGAATGAGGTTCGAATGTTTTCTTTGCGCAATTTCTTTACATCTATATATGCTAATCCGCAAAAACAAGAAAACACAAAAATATCACGCACGTGTTCCAATCGTTTTGTAGAAAACCTTTTTTCCATTATAGATTCGACTTCCTCTTGTGTCAGATAGCCTCTATCTACTTTCTTAATACGAATTTTGTAATTGACAAATGGATCAGCTTTAATCCAGTCATTGTTTTTTGCGATAATGACGATGCGCTTGAAAAACTGCATGAACTTGGCTGTTGTATTTGAACTGCAGCCACAGGTAGTTTGTAAATAGACTTCAAAATCTGTAATAAAGAGGTAGTCAATTTCTTTTAATCCCACATCCGAGCGATTGTATTTCTCCTTAATAAAGTTGGTTAGATGTTTACGTGTTACCTCATATTTCTGATAAGTAGCCTTTGATTTGCTTATGCCCACCAATCTTTCAACATCGTCATTATGCTTTTTAAATAAGTCTAAAAGCATCTGTTGTTTAATTTCTACTCCAAAGAAGATGTTTTTAATACGTTCAGGGCTTACGGTAGTTTCCCGTTCCTGTAATTCACGGTAGATCTTTGTCATAGTAGCCTTGATACTTTCAAGGATACCGTTGAGTTCTATTACTTCTTGTGTTTTGCCGACAGCTTTTCCTGATTTCGTATCCCAGATTTTGGGATTGACTTCTGTTTTTGCTCCAAACTGAACAGCTTCTCCATTGACGGTAATCCGTCCCATAATCGGCATTTTGCCATTTGCTTTTACTGCATTCCTTTTAACATAGAAAAGGATGTTGAATGTACTCTTTTGCATAACTCAAAATTTAATTTCAAAATTAGTTTTAACAATCAAATAATGAGATAAATACAGACTGCCAATAATGGACAACACACTGCCAATTTCGGACAATTCGTAACCTATTTCTAATTTTGGAGAGTAGGTTACGAATTGGTTACGCAACTATGTCCAAAATTGGCTTTTTTATGGCTTTACACCCAGACACTCTTAAATGCAAAAAGTCCCACAAATCATTGATTTGTAGGACTTGTCTGCTGTTTGTCGCCTTTTGTCTTAGGCTTTCAGCGGAGAGACGGGGATTCGAACCCCGGATACCCTTTAGGGGTATACACGCTTTCCAGGCGTGCCTCTTCAACCACTCGAGCACCTCTCCTTTACGGGGCGCAAAAGTAGGGGAAGTTTTCGGATTTACCAAATGTTTGGGCAAAATAATCTTTTCTTATGAATAACTGAAGCTCTTATCAGCGCAGAAGGCAACAGAGAAGAAATCACCTCCTTTCTATTGGGAACTAGAATCTTAACAAAAAAAAGCTATGATATTTGAACTGATTTTACACAAACTTGTGCAATAATCACGCAAACCCATCCAGCTGTCATACCACTGCAGGTACATTTAATTAGTAAATTCGCACCATAATATTACAAATAAAAATAAAGTAAATGGAATTAAATTTAAAACGTTCTAACCGGTGGATGCAAAAAGCTATCTGCCCGCTATTCTGGACATGTATCGTTCTCCTTTTATGCAATGCTGCATGTGTCAACAAAATCGATGACGACGACGAACTTCCCCCTGCCGCGGCGGAAGCTAATAGTAGCCTTACAGTTATTACACGCGCCGGAGAAGCCGATGAAATCATCAGCTATCCGGTGCACTTGTATATATTCGGCAGTAACAACAAGTGTGTCGGGAAGCAGATACTGGAGAGCATAGACGATAAAATTTCGTTCGACTTACCTGCCGGGGACTATCAGATAGTTGCCTTTGCCGGAGCGACAAAAGACGTCTACAACCTGCCGGGCACAGAAAAAGCCACCCCGAAAAGCGTTATCAGCCTGATAGACAAAGGAGCTACGCATGCCGACTTGATGACAAGTTCGTCCTTCGTATCTCTGGGAGAGAAAGATGAAAACACCACTACTCTTGTACTGAACCGTAAAGTAATGCAGATAAGCAGTGCCGTACTGAAGAACCTGCCGACAGACATTATTGCCGTAAGCCTCAGTGTGGGACCGATTTACAAGGACATTCTGCTGGACGGCAGCTACGGTACCGACGCTAACGGGAAACAGAGCTTGGAGCTGAAACAGCAATCGGCGGACAAAACCACTTGGAGCGCACCGTCTACCGTTTACCTGCTGCCGGGAAAAGAGGCGGCTATGGCTACGATTACAATCACCCTTACAAACAGCAACGGAAAGAATAAAAGCTATACATTCACCTCCACCACCGAGCTGGAAGTCAACCAACAAATGAAGATTGAAGGAAGCTACACCGGCGATAAGACCATTCCCTTGAGCGGAATCGTTACCGGAGCAGTTTGGGATGGAACCAAAGAAATCAAATTCGGCTTCGGTAACGATAATTCCGATGAAGAAGGCGGTGGCAATACTCCCGGCAGCGGCAATACCCCTGGTGGAGAAGAGGTCGAAAACATTCCCCAGGTAGGCACTGCTTACAAAGGATGCTACGTGCTGAGCGTGACTGAAGCTACCACGACCAGTGCCACGCTGGAGTTGCTCTCACCGAAAGAAGTGGCAGACGTCAACAAGAACGATGCTGACATTGCCGCCGCCATTGCCCAGTGCGCCGTGAACGGAATAGACGGCTGGAGACTGCCGAATAAGACAGAGTCCAAAGCCATATTCAACAATTATAGAAACAATCAGACGGGAAATGATGTACTAACCGGAGTGTTGGGCGGCACAGCCATTGACACGAAGGCATACTTCTGCAATGACAATGAGGCAGTCAAAACCTTCAAAGCGGGAGATACTTCCTTTGCGATGAAGACAATCGCCACCACCGCCACCGTCCGCACCGTGAGCATCCTCCGGATAACCGTACCATCCACTAAGTAATAGAAAGTATCCAATATATAACAACGAATTACAACGAATTACGACAACGGCAACAATTACGACAACAATTACAATTACAATTACGACAAAGACAATAATAACAATAACAATAACTCTAAATAGACAACATTAAGTATGAGACACTACAGATTCCTCACCGCAGCCCTGGCACTCGCAGCAGTGCTTGCTGCCTGTACCGACAACGAGAAAAAGAACGAAACCGATGGACGCACTGCCATAAGCATCCACGCCAGCATCGGAAGCAACAACGCTGACGAAGACACCCCCGCAGAAAGCACCCGCGCCACCGACACCTCCTGGCAGTCCGGCGACGCCATCGGCGTCCTCCTGTTCAACGCAGGCACCACCGCCGTCACCGAAGGGCTGACCAACTACAAGTACCTCACCACCGGCAACGGCATCTTCAGCCCCGCCGATGAAGTCAACACCGCCTACTACCCCGAGGACGATGCCCAGACCGACATCCTCGCCTACTACCCCTACACCCCCGCCGTGACGCCCGCCTCGCTCGTCGTCCCCATCGACCTGGGCAACCAAACCAACCTCGCCGCCATCGACCTGATGAGCGCCGACAAGCTGCCCGGACTCTCCTCCAGCGCTCCCGACGCCGCACTCACCTTCGCCCACCGCCTGTGCAAGCTCACGCTGAAGCTGGTGCACGACGAAGACGTCGACCTCACCGGCGCCCGAGCCCTGCTGACAGGCACCCCCACCACCGGTAACTGGGATTTGCTCACCGCCACCCTCACCCCCGCAGCCACCGCCACCGACCTGCCCCTCACCCTCAGTGCCGACGGCACCAGCGTCACCGCCATCGTGATGCCCACCCCCGCACGCCCCGGAAGGAGCATCACCCTGATTACCGCCGACGGCAAGTACCTCGTCACCACCATCCCCGACGACCTGCCCCTCACCCCCGGCACCGAGAACGACTACACCCTCACCGTCGAGCCCACCAGCCTCACCATCGGCAGCATCACCATCACCCCCTGGGCAGATGGAATCCATAGCGGCGGAGATACGACGCTGGACGGCATCACCCTTCCCTCGTCCACGCTCCTCGAAGTGAAAGAAGCCGGAAAGTTGCTCCTCAATGCCTACAAGGCAGATGCCCCCGCCCCGGCTGATGGCAGTGCCACCGCAGATGTCCTCGCTGCCACCGGCACCTACCCCGTAACTCTCACCGCCGGCAAGGCTGCCATCAGCACCGACGCCGCTCAAGGCTACGCACCCATCCTTTGGGACAAGCTCGACCGCTACCCCGCCGGCGCCACCACCCTGCAGAACTACGCCTACGCCGCCGGATTCCTGCCCGATGCCTACAGCATAGACGGCAAGCCGACCGCCGACGGCGCAGCCCTGCACCACGAGAAAGACTACCTCTCCGCCACCGCCGCCGCCACGCCTTGGGGCACCTCGCCCGCCTTTGATGCCGAAGGGCACAAACTCGCCCACCTCATGGCGCTCTACACCGTGGAGCTTGCCAGCGACGGCACCTACAACGCCGAGGCGCTGAACGCCGCCCACCTCACCCTGGTACGCAAGCGCGCCACCACCGGCACGCCCGCCATCGACGCCACAGGATTGAAACTGACCGTTGCCGACGTTACCCTCAAGACCGATGCCGACCGCGCTGCCCACACCGTCACCCTGGTGCGCACCGCTCCCGCTGCCGATGCAGCCGCCGGCACCCCCGCCACCTTCGCCGCCATCCTCTGCCCGCAGACCCTGGCAGCCGCCGGCGACGCCTACCTGACGCTCACCCTGGGCACAGGCGCCGCCGCCAAGACCTACACCCTCAGTGCCCCTGCCGATGCCCCCGTCACCCTTGCCGCAGGCACGCGATACACGCTGAAGGCTACCGTACTGAAGACGGGTGTACAGCCCGCCGGCATCGCCCTCGCCCCCTGGACGGAAGTGGGCGGAACGGGAGACTTTGAACCCAACCTCTAACCCCCTAAACATATAGAACATTATGAAAACAAAGAGATACAGCCTCGCCGCCCTCGCCCTCACTCTTCTCGCCCTTGCCGCCTGTCGGCAGGACGATGGTTTGGGCACTGACAACGGCAACGCCGAACCCCTGCCCGTCACCATCGGGCAGATAGCTATTGATGGTGGTGCCACCCGCCTCGCCACCGCCAACCCCGACGCCTGGGAGACGGGCGACCTCATCCGCGTCAGCGCACCCGGCCCCGATGCCACCACGCTGACTGCCACGTACCGATACACCGCAGCCGATGCCGACGCCACCAACCCCGCCGCCCGCTGGACGCAGGTAGACCCTGCCCGCACCGACGACCCCGATGCCGCCCATGCCACCGGCGACACCTACCCCCTCTACCTCGAAAGCCTCGCAGCCACCGGCACCGATGCCCCCGCCACCACCCTCGAAACCTGGGGCGGAAGCGCCGGATGGACCGGCTCCACCGACTACCTGGACCAAAGCACGCCCGGCGCCTACCGCCTGAACGACTACCTCCTCTGCCCCGCCGCCACCCGCGCCCTTGCCCACAACGGCGCCCAGCGCACCTGCCAACTCAGCGGCACCCTCTCCCACCAGCGCGTCAGCCTGGTGCTGAAGGTAGCCGACGGCGGCACCTACAGCCACCGCCTGCCCCAGGACGCCGTGCTGCGCCTCCACCTGACGGACGGCACCACCACCGCCACCCAGGGCCGGCAGCTCACTGCCTGGCGCCAAGGCAAGACCGACGCCAGCGGCACCCCCGGCACCAGCGGATATGTGCCGGCTACCACCACCTTCCGCGCACTCGTGGCGCTGGAAGATGTGCCCGGCATCACCGCCACCGCCACCGTCCGCCCCGGCAGCGTGCTGGGCGAGGTGACCTACACCGACGGCGGCTCGCGCCAGACGCAACGCATCACCTACTCCGTCAAGTCCGCCACCGCAGGCAGCACCGATGCCGACGGAAACGCGCTGATAGCTGCCGGCACGCGGATTACCGTGACGGCGACGTTCCGGGATATTCCCTACACGCCCGATCCCGACCCGACGCCCGACCCGACGCCCGATCCCGATCCCACACCGAGCAACGTCACCATCCAAGGCAGCGCCACGCTGGCACCCTGGCAGGACACGGACCTGGGAGAGGTGGGGACGGAAGAGGTGACGGACATAGAGCCCGTGACTGAAGGCGAAAAGACCATCTACCAGATATACACCGCCGAAGGGCTGAAAGAGTTTGCCGACATGGTGAACGGAACGGAAGCCTATGCCACCGCGAGGAGCAACGGCAAGACAAAAGACCCTGCCGCCAACGCCCGCCTGATGGCGGACATCGACCTGAGCAGCGTGTGCGGCGCGTCGGTGGGTGGCGAGCCGGGCACCAGCTGGGCGCCGATGGGCAGCACCGACAGCAACGACAACCCCTACACCGGCACCTTCGACGGACAAGGGCACACCGTGCGCGGGCTGTATATCTCGTCCGCCAGCTACCGGTGCGCCGGGCTCTTCGGAGCCATCGGCACGAATGGCAAGGTAGAGCACCTGCGGGTGGAGGCGACGGAGGTAAAGAACACATATAACACTTCTTCCAATGCCGGCGGCACCGGCGTATTGGCAGGATACAACAGCGGCACCATCACCGCCTGCCATGCCAAGGGCAACGTCTCGAGCAGCGGAAACAACAGCTACATCGGCGGGCTGGTGGGATACAACAACAGCGGCACCATCACCGACTGCCATGCCACGGGCAGCGTCTCGAGCAGCGGAAACGACAGCTACATCGGCGGGCTGGTGGGATACAACGGCGGCACCATCACCGACTGCCATGCCACGGGCAACGTCTCGGGCAGCGGAAACGACAGCTACATCGGCGGGCTGGTGGGATACAACGTCAGCAGCACCATCACCGACTACTATGCCATGGGCAACGTCTCGGGCAGCGGAAACATCAGCGGGCTGATGGGATACAGCAGCAGCAGCACCATCACCGCCTGCTATGCCACGGGCAGCGTCTCGGGCAGCGGAAACATCGGCGGGCTGGTGGGAAACAACAGCACCAACACCATCACCGCCTGCTATGCCACGGGCAGCGTCTCGGGCAGCGGAAACAACAGCAACATCGGCGGGCTGGTGGGAAACAACAACAGCACCAGCCCCATCACCGACTGCTTCTGGCAGAAAGGAGCTGACGGCACTCCCACCGCGGGCATTGGCGGCAGCTACGGCAGCGGCGGCAACATCACCCTCACAGAAATCACCGGGACGGAGCCAAACACTTGGGAGAATGCTGTCGGCAAGTACGAAGCTGCCGGGGGACAGAGCCGCACCTCTACCCTCAACGCATCCATCTACGATTGGAACAGCAGCTACGGCACCAGCTCTGACTTGCACTGCGGCTACTGCTTCGTGAAGAACCCGGCTTACAAGTCCGCCGCCGACACGCCCGGCGTGGCGCCGCTTCTGCTGACTCCGATTGAGGAGTGAGGAGGAGAAGAAGTAGCAGATGCTGCTCGCGGTTATGCCCTTTCAGGGCGCAAAGCCAGGGAGCACGTGCACACGTAGGGCGTTGCCCTACGCTATATAATGAAGCCCTTTCAGGGCGAACGACGTAATTAAGAACCGTCACCCCCGTCCTGGCGAACGACGTAATAAGAACCGCCACCCCCGTCCTGGCGGACGACGTAATAAGAACCGTCACCCCTCTGTGATACTCTGTGTCCTCTGTGGTGAAACCGATAACAATAACAATAAATAGAATGAAGATAATGACAACAATCACCCGATTCACCGTTCCGGCGGATTTCAAATCCGCCGGAACTAAGCTGCTCACCGACGCAGCCCGCTTGCTGACGACCTCTGCCGTCCGCACCCGCGCCGCCTCCGCCCGAGCGCTGACCACCGCCCTCGCCCTCGTCGGCGCAGGCGCCCTTGCCCTTATTGCCTGCCATCCCGACGACGTGGTGACACCGGCAGATGGCGAGATGATAACCCTCTCCGCCACCGCCGCACTGCCCGGAGCAGGCATCACGACGCGCACCGCCACCACCAGCCGCGACGTTTACTTCACCGACAACACGTCGATGGACATCGTGCTGAACAAGTACACCGGCAGCGCCGCCGACGCCACCGCCACCGCGTATGCCTACACCCTCACCCCAAACAAGGACTCGGAAGCCACCAGCGCCGCCATCGCCCCGACGTCCGCCAGCGGCAGCACCGTCCCCGACGCCACCAAGCCCGGCGGCATCAGCGTGCCCTCCGGCAGCACCGTCTACCTGGGCATCCCCCAGATGAAGATGGAGCTGAAGATGAAGCTGCCTACGGGAATAGTGAACAATCCGGACAACACTGCCCAAGGCTCCGAGACCGCCCTCGTCCCCTTCTTCACCCGGGCGGAGATGAAGAAGCAGAGCTTCACGGCAAGCACCACCCTCACCCTGCCGCTGACCTACACCACCGCCGCCCTGTGCCTGCGCCTGGTGATAGCCGACGGAGCGAAAGTAGTCACCGCCACCTGCCCCGACCTGCCGATGGCGGGCGATGACGCCACCCGCTCCCTCACCCCCACCCGCACGGACGGATTCGGGGAGGGCAACGGCATGCTGAGGGAGGGCTCCTCCCCCACCCACCAAACCGTCATCTTCGGAGAGCTGACGCCGGACACGGACCTGAAGCCGGGCAACCTCATTGCCCTGCTGCAGCTGGACGAAGTCGAGAGCCTCAATAGCAACTCCACCACCGCCGGCAAGCTGCTCGCCGTGAAATGGCCCGCCTCGCTGGGCACCAAGACCGTGCCCGCCGCCGGGCAGATGATGACCCTCACCGTACACGTCGACCGCACGATGGCGGGCATCGACCCGAACGGCATCACCATTGGCGGGTTTGCCGATGGCAATGGCGACGGCGAAGACATCACCGTGGGATACCAGGGCGCCGACGGGACGCAGCCACTGGACACCAAGATATTCAACGCCAGCAACCCGCTATGGGTAGTGGCAGGCGGGGGCAGCGACAACAATGCCACCACCGATAAAACCGTGCTGAAAAACGTGCGCGCAGCGCTGGACGCGATGAGTACAACCAGAGCCAGCACCGAAGGCACCATAGACCTGGTGCTGACAGGGGTGACGAGCCTGCCGATGTACCCAAAAGAGAACAACAACTACGTCGGTGCCTTCGCAAACTACCCCCAGCTGCGCAGCGTCAGCCTGCCTGCGGCAACCATCATCGGGGACTACGCCTTCAACGCCTGCACCGACCTCACCAGCGTCAGCCTGCCTGCGGCAACCACCATCGGGAAATACGCCTTCACTGCCTGCACCAGCCTCACCAACGTCAGCCTGCCTGCAGCAACAACGATAAGTAACTCCGCCTTCGATGGCTGCACCGGCCTCACCAGCCTCAGCCTGCCTGCGATGACGAAGATATGGTGGAGTCTATTTACCATCTGCTCCAACCTCGTCAGGCTCGATATCTCCGGCGTGACAGATGCCAAGAATATCACAGATGGTGACCCAAGCCTCCCCAGCCCCACCCCCATACCCGAACCCACCCCCGCCCCACCCTCCACCAGCGAGCTTGGCGACATCCACGAAATCCACATCAGCCAGTTCTTCTTCCCCGCCCCCAAGAAGCCTGCCGCCTCCGGCAAGAAGAGCGGCGCTGCCACCCGCGACGACACCCCCAGCAGCGCCTTCAACTCCAAGCGGTGCGACCTCATCATCAGCCGGACGCTGTACGACGGCCTCTCGGCGAACGACATAAAAGAAAAAACCTTCTGCAACAAGACCTGGCTATCCATCACCCCCAAGCCCTGACCGCAGAACAAGAATAACCAAACAATAGAAATTAAAAGAACAAAAGAAATGAAAGTAAGAAACAACATCTCGCAGAGGACAGCAGCCCTTGCACGCAAAGCCGCAGCAACCCTCCTCCTCGCCGCCACCCTGGGCATGACCGCCTGCCAGGAAGAAATCCCCATCCAGCGCCCCGGCGACGACGACGGCGACGCGCAGCAGCCCGCCACCGTCAGCATCAACGTGGGCACCAAGCCCGCCATAGAAGGCATCACGCTCTACGGCGTAGAAACATCCACCACCTCCGCCGCCACCCGCACCAATGCCGGAGGCCGCTGGGAGGTGGGCGACCAAATCACCGTCAGCATCCGGTACTTCAGCGACGAGGAGGGCGAAGACGCCATCGGCACCGCCACGCAGACGCTGACCTATGCTGCCTCCGCGGGCAGTGGAGAAGGCAACCGCAGCGCCTCCGACGCCCGCAGCTGGCAGGCCGACCCCGCCCAGCTGCCCCTGCCCGCCGGCGTGCACAGCCTGCGCATAGGCTACCACTACGCCTCCTTCGACCCCGCGCAGACAGCCATCACCCGGCCCGTCATCACCGTGGGTCGCGAGCGGATGGTGGGGCACCTTGCCACCACCACCTCCTCCCTGCCCTCCGGCGTAGCCTCCATCACTGGCCCCACCGAGGTCGAAGCCAACGACTGCACCTCGCTCGTCGTCCTGTCCGACCCCACCGCCGCCATCCACCTGCCCGCCCCCGTGTGGTACCGGCAGACTGCCATGGTGCAACTCTCCAGCGTACAGCCCGGGCAGCAAGTGGCGCTGCAGGTAGAGACACAGAAATTTGACCCTGCCAACGGCGGCAGCCTCATCGGCTACACCACCACTGAAACCCTCATCGCCACCAACTCTACCACCGAGGTTGCCACGGCGAATATACACTTCACCCCCGTGCCGCCCACGTACGACGAAAACGACGCCGTCGTCACCCAAGGCAGCTACTTCAGCCTCTACGACCCCGCGCTGGGCGGCGGCACCGACTCCCCCACTCCGCTGAACTACGTCCACATCGACTTCAAGCCCAGCCATATATACTCCTTCTTCGCCTCCGCCCTCTACGAGGGCAGCGGCGGAGACGATGCACAGGTGGTGGACGGAACGGATGCCAATGCCTGCGCAGCCCTGCTGACAGCAGACAACCCGCAGTGGGTGGTGACGGGAGGCGGAGACGGCAACACGCCGGGCGATGCCGCCAACGACAAGACGGTGCTGACGAATGTGCGCACAGCGCTGGATGCGATGAAAGCCGACGACGGCGAAGTCCCCGACGAGGCCAAAGGCACGATAGACCTGGTGCTGACAGGGGTGAAGAGCCTGCCGAAGAACGACAACCAAGGCGCATTCACAAAATGCACCCAGTTGCGCAGCGTCAGCGCGCCCGAGGCAACCGGTAGCATCGAAGAAGCCACCTTCATCGAATGCAAATCCCTCACCACCGTCAGCCTGCCCAAGGTAACCGGTAGCATCGGAGAGAGTGCCTTCCTCTATTGCACCGCCCTTACCACCGTCAGCCTGCCCGCGGCAACGAGCATTGGAAACTCCGCCTTCGAGAGCTGCATCGCCCTCACCTCCGTCAGCCTGCCCGAGGTAACCACCATCGAAAGCAACACCTTCTACGGCTGCACCGCCCTCACCACCGTCAGCCTGCCCAAGGCAACCGAAATCAAAAGCAACGCCTCCAGCCAAATCGGCGCCTTCAGCGGCTGCACCGCCCTCACCGAGCTTCGCCTCACCGCAGCGGGCAGCATCACGATAAATGGCAACGCTTTCAACGGCACCACCGGCGGCACCACCGTCAACACCAAGAACTGCACCCTCTACCTCAACCCCGACAAGGCGAGCGATGCCGACGGCGACGTCACCCCGAAAGTAGCGATAGACGACGACGGCAAGCAGACCTGGGCAAACCTGGAGTGGAAAGAGATAAAATTCGTCGACACCCCCGCATCCGTTTCGGCGACGGGGGAGTGAGAGCCCGTTCCGTCTCGGCGGATTTGAAATCCGCCGAGACAGACCCGCCGAGACAGAACGCGCGGCGGCGGACCCTACCCAGCGCCCGATTTGCCCCAACGCGCGACGGCGGGCCCTACCCAGCGCCCGATTTGTCCCAACGCGCGACGGCGGGCTCTACCCGGCGCCCGATTTGCCCCAACGCGCGGCGGCGGACCCTACCCGGCGCCCGATTTGCCCCAACGCGCGGCGGCGGGCTCTACCCGGCGACAAGGAATCAGGAAATAGAAACACGGCGGGCTTGAAACCCGCCGGAACAAAAGACTAAGACAAATTATCAATGAATTATTAATCAATTATTAATCAAAAAAAAACATTAGATTATGGCACAGAAAATGAAAGAATTCGTAGGAAGCGCACTCACACACGCATCCTTTTTGCAGATGAACGATGAGCTTTACAAACTCATCCTGAAAACAACCCCCGCCGCCCTGAAGCTCGAAACCCTGGCACCGCCCTACGCCGACGCCATCGGACGCCTCAGCGGGCTGATAAACCGCCAGTCGGGCTACGCCGAAACCGCCGACGTGAGCCGCACCGACACCAACCGCGACGCCCTGTGGCGGTCGCTCTACTATAGCGTGTACTATCTCCATCAGCTCGACCCCTCGCACACGCTCTACAAGCACGTCCATCGCCTGCTGCCGCTATTCTCTGCTTATAAAGGCATGCAGGAGCACGAACTGACGAAGGAGACCAGCGAGATAGACGGCTTCCTCACCGCCATCGACACCGATGCCAACGCCGCCGCCATCGAAGCCCTCGGACTGGAAGCCATCATCGGCGCCCTTGCCACCGAGAACGATAAACTGAAGACCTCCGCCACCACCCGCACCGCCTCCGCCGCCACACGCGCCGCCGGCACCGGCACGGAAAGCACCGACCGCGTGCGCGCCGAAGTAGCCGAAGCCTACCGCAACATCGTGGCACGCGTCAACGCCGTGCAGGAGCTCGAGGGCACCGAAGCCGTCACCCAGTTCATCGTCCAAGCCAACGCCGTGGCCGACCACTACAACACCGTAGCCGCCAACCAAGGCAAGAAGCAACAGCCCAAGGCCGCCGAAGCCGCCGCCGGGGCCGAAGCCGCAGCCGATGACGCAGGCACGGACGACACGCGCCTCTGATAATATCTACTTTGCAGGCAGGGATGACACGGATTTCACACCCAAACATCCGCAGCATCCCTGCCACAAAGAAACCCTTTCAACCCAACGTATTAACAAAACAACATTCAAGAATATGAAAATAACAATCAAGTTCGCCCTCGCCGCCCTCCTCCTCGCCGCCCTCGCCGCCTGCCACCCCAGCGACGTAGACCTGCCCGGGAAAGACGCCGTCACCATCAGCCGGATACAGGCAGGCATAGCGGAGATGGCAGAAGCACCAAGCACCCGCAGCTTCACCCAAGATGCCGAGACAGGATATACCGGCGCGGTGAAGACCGGCTTCGTGGAGGGGGATGTGATACATCTCATCGTATTTAGCAGCAACAGTCCCAAGCGCTACTCCACCGCCACCCTCAACGCTCAGGGCAACTGGGACATCAGCCCCGCCCTCTACCTAAACAGCGGCGAGACAATCACGGCATTCTACAATGGCGTGAAGGAGGCATATGAGAATGCCGACGCCGCCCTGGGCGGCGCATACATCGAGGCCGCCAAAGCCGACCCCAGCGATGTGCTGATAGCAGACGGTAACAACTACGACAACCAGCATGGCGGCTCCGTCACCATCACCGGTGGCACCCTCGCCATCACCTTCGCCCACCAGCATGCCCTCATCCGCATCTCCTCCATCGACAACAGGCTGGGCACGGGATACGACGTTATCAAAGTCATCGCCAACGTCGAGAGCGCCAGCAATAACCATAACAACAACGAAATCCCCCTCATCCACGACGGCAGCGAAAGCAACGGCGACGGCGAGTGGCAATGCATTGCCAATGGCTACTATGCCGCTAGCGCAGAATACCATCTAAAGAGCTTCACCCTCACCCTCGGAAGTAGTAGCGACGCCAAAGCCACCACCACCAGCCTCACCATCCCCCTCAGCGGAAAGTACGGCAAAGACCTCTCCTACGGCAGGAGCTACACCTACCGCCTCCTCCTCCTCCCCGGCTCCGCCACCGCCATCCTGCAAGATGACACCCAAGGCCCCGAGTGGACCGACGCCCACCGCGACCCCACCGTCCCCGCCGGCTACATCCCCCTCTACACAGTAGAAGACCTGCAGAAGATAGGCGTCAACACTTCTTCCGGCACCTCCGGCTCCCCTGCCTACTACCCCGCCACCGTCAACGGCTACACCTACAAGGAAGCCAATGCCGACGGCACAGGCGAAGGCACCGCCCCCCTCACCTTCTCCCCCTCCGCCAACTACATCCTAATGGCAGACATCGACCTCGCAGCCACCCCGGCCACCGGCTCGAACGCCCCCACCGATGCCGCCAACTGGACGCCGATAGGCGGCACGAGCATCAGCTTCACCGGCCGCTTCAACGGAAATGGGCACACCATCAAGGGGATGAAGGTAAGCAGCAGCAACGACGCCTATATCGGCTTCTTTCGCTCTCTCTCCGGCGCCACCATCTACAACCTCCACTTCCAGGGCGCCACCGTGACGGATGCCACATCCGAAGCCAGCACCAATGCCGGCACCCTGGCGGGACAGGCTATCAACAGTAACATCGCCCTGTGCAGCGCCACCAACTGCACGGTATCAGGCAAAAACTATATCGGCGGGCTGATAGGCTTTACTGAGAACGCCCATCTCACCCGCTGCCATGCCACCAACTGCACAGTGACGGGCACTTACTATTCAGGCGGATTGACAGGCAGCAATGACGGCACCAGCATCCTCGCCTGCTACAGCACCGACTGCACCGCTACCGCCAACGCCACCAACACCAACACTGGTGCCCGCGCCGGTGGTCTGTCAGGCTACAACACTGGTACCACCCTCTACGGCTGCTACGCCACCGGCGCGAAAGCTACAGTAACGGGCAATAGCAGCAGCAACTCCTATGCCGGTGCCCTCGCAGGCTATCTTAGCGACGGCAGCGTCATCTCCTGCTATGCCCGCACAGGTACTGGCAGCACGCCCTCCCCAGGCGTCACCACCATCGATGCCACCCCCGTCGAAGCCACCCTGCTGATAGACGAAATCAGTGGCGCCACCATCCTCGCCTGCATCTCCCCGCTCAAAGAGGGTGGCAGCGGTAGCAGCAGCGAACCCACCGGCACCACCGGCATCACCTACTGGGGCGCCACCGCCGGCTACTCGCCCCTCACGAATACCACCGCCCTCACGGAAAGTGGCAGCGGCGGTAGCGGTAGTGGTAGCGATGTCAGCCACGCCAGCCTCTCCGGCGTCCGCACCGTCCGCGTCAACACCACCGGCAAGAGCATCCTCCAGGCCGCCATCACCAACAGCAGCGGCGGCAGCATCGTGCCCGAAGCCATCATCCCCCCCGGCGGCATCTACGTGAAAGCACGCACCTGGTCAGCCACCGGCATCTGGGGCAGCAACCTCCCCACCGGCACCCCCACCAGCCAAGTCCCCCCCCACATCCGGTGGAACTACGAGGGAGAGCTCGCCACCCCGGCGCCCTAAAGCGCCCGGCGCCTACGCGCCGATACCCAGTCCCGGCGGATTTGAAATCCGCCGATACGCCAATACCAATCCCCTCGCCCGCCCCGCAGTGAAAAAACTTGCGGGGCGGGCTTGCTTTTCTCCCCTCCATCGCCTACCTTTGCCCGCACAAAACCAAAATACATCCGCGTCATGAAACTACTGCAAACCTGCATACTGTGCATCTGCACCCTCCTGCCCGCCGGCCCGGCAAATTTAAAATCCTCCGTATCGGCGGATTTGCCCGCATCGGCCCCCCTGCCCGACAGCCTCCTCACCGAAGACTGCGTCTACCGCTACACCTTCAGCAACTTCCCCCTCGCCTGCCGCATCATGGACCGCCTGCACGCCCAAGCCCAGCTCCCCGCCCACCGACTGGACATCACTGAAGGCGACCTCTACTTCAACAACGGCTACTACCACCGCGCCCTGAAGCATTATCACCGCGCCCTGGCCGCCATAGAGAAACTCCGCCCCGCCGGAACCTCCATCCCCACCCTGGACAACGACTACATGGACCAGCTCCACCGCCTCATCTCCACCTACGACTGCCTGCACAACGACGACAAGAAAGCCCACTACATCGACCTCCTGCTCCGCAAAGCCGATGCCACCCACAACCGCCCCATGCACTCCATCGCCCTCTTCAACCTGGGCAAGATGCTCTACTACCAAGGCAACAAATCCGAAGGCTACCGCCACATGCACCAAGCCATCGGCGAAATGCAGCAGACCGACTACGAATACAAGTTCGACAACCTGCGCTACAACTACAACACCCTGCTCGTACTGCAGCAACGCGACCGGCTCTACCCCGAAGCCCTCCGCACCCTCGACGACCTCGGAGCCATCGTCACCCGCCAGCAGCAGGGCGCCCCCCACATCGAAGGCCTCGACAACAAAGAACTCAAAGCCCTCTACGCCAACCGCGCCGTGGTGCTGCAACGCCTGGGTCGCGAGCAAGAAGCCGAACAGTACTACCGCCGCTTCCTCGCCCTGGGCTCCATACACGACCGCGACAACTACCTCATCGTGCCCTACCTCTCCGACCGCCACCTCTACGACGACATCATCCGCATGAACTCCGCCCGCGAAGCCTTCCTGCAACAGCAGGGCGACACCGTGACCTATCACATGGTCACCATCAAGCGCTCCCTCGGCGAAGCCTACGAAGCCCGCGGCGACTTCCGCCGCGCCGCCACCTACTTCCGCCAGCTCGCCCTGCTGCACGACAGCATCAAGAACCGCGAACAACACAGCGCCGCCCTGGAACTCGCCGCCCTCTACGACACCAACGAAAAAGAAATCCTCCTGCAGCAGCAGTCCGGCGAGCTGCGCGAACGCAACATCTGGCTCCTCTCCGCCGCCGGGCTACTGCTGCTCCTCGCCGCCGGACTGTGGCGCACCATACGATACAACCGCATCATCCGCCGCAAAAACCACACTCTGATGCAGAGCATCAACGAGCAGATGGACTACAAAATGCGCTGGCAGGAAAGCCGCCAAGCTACCGAAGAACTGCACCGGCAGATAGAACAGTTGCAAGCGGAAGCCACCACGACGGACAACACCGAGGCCGTTTCTATCGACCGAGAAGAGAACATCTGCGTCTTCGACCGCCTGGAAACCCTCCTCACCGAGCAGCCCATCTACCTGGACAGCAACTTCACCGCCAGCGACCTGGTGCAACTGGCAGGCGTCAACCGAAACCGCCTCAACACCATCCTCATGCAATACGCCCACTGCACCGCCGCCGTCTACATCAACCGGCTGCGCATCGAGTACGCCGCCTGCCTCATCAGGGAGCATCCCCGATACATCATAAGTTACATCGCCGAAGAATGCGGCCTGCCCAACACCTCCACCTTCCACCGCCTGTTCCGCGAAAGGTATGGCATGACGCCGGCGGAATACAAGAAGCAGTTGAAAAGCAGCAATTAACAAATCTCTGCCGCAACTATTTGTAATCAGCGCCGTGTTTTTTGTATCTTTGCTCCATAACTGAACAACGATGCATACAATCCTCATTATCGAAGACGAGCAGCGAGTAGCCAACCTGCTAAAGACCGGGCTGGAAGAGAACGGCTATCAGACCATGGTGGCGTACGACGGCGCAATGGGGCTGCGGCTGTTCCAGTCCCACACGTTCGACCTCGTCATCTCCGACGTGGTGTTGCCGGGGCTGGACGGGTTCGCCCTTGTCAAGGAGATACGCCGCACCAATCCCGGCATCCCCATCCTGATGCTCACCGCACTGGGTTCCACCGACGACAAGCTGGACGGCTTCGATGCCGGGGCGGACGACTATATGGTGAAGCCCTTCGACTTCCGCGAACTCAACGCCCGCATCAAAGTGCTGCTGAAGCGCGGTGCCGAACCAGCCACCTCCGCCCCCGACCACATCTGCTACGCCGACCTGCAGATCGACCTCCTGGGGAAGAACGTCAGCCGGAGCGGCATCCCCATCAAGCTCTCGCCCAAGGAATACAACCTGCTGCTCTACATGGCAGAGAACCCCGAACGCGTCATCAGTCGCATAGAGATAGCCGAACGGGTGTGGAACACCCACTTCGACACCGGCACCAACTTCATCGACGTGTACATCAACTACCTGCGAAAGAAGATAGACAGGGACTTCGACACCCGGCTGATACATACCAAGCCGGGCATGGGTTTCATACTGACCGATAAGTTATAAGCCATGAAGATACGCACCTCCCTCAGCCTGAAGTACACCGGCATCATAGCCACCGTGTTCCTGTTGTTCATGGCCACCATCTACTACGTCAGCGAGCACACGCGCAGCAGCACCTTCTATCACAATCTGAAAAGCGAGGCGGTGACCAAGGCGCACCTCTTCCTCAGCAACAAGGTGGACGCCGCGGTGATGCAGTCCATCTACCTCAACAACCGGAACTTTATCAACGAAGTGGAAGTAGCCATCTACACGCCCAGCTTCGAGATGCTCTACCACGACGCCATAGAGAACGACATCGTGAAGGAGGACCGGGCGATGATAGACCGCATCATGCGGGAGCGGGAGATAGAATTCCGCGAGAAGGATTACGAGAGCATAGGCATGGTCTACACCTTCGACGGGCGGGAATACGTGGTTACTGCCGCCGCCTACGACGGGTACGGATACGCCACGCTGCGGGAACTGAGGCAGACGCTGCTGATACTGTTCATCGCAGGGCTGTCGGTGCTGTTCATCGTGGGCTATCTGCTCTCGTGGATTTCGCTAAGCCCCATCCGCAGCATTGTGAAGGAAGCGGAAAGCATCACCGCCTCGCAAATGGAAAAGCGCCTGCCCGTAAAGAACAGCCAGGACGAACTGGGCGAACTCAGCATCGCCTTCAACGCCCTGCTGGACAGGCTGGAAACATCGTTCAACTCGCAGAAGATGTTCGTCAGCAACGTGTCCCACGAACTGCGCACTCCCCTCGCCGCACTGACCGCCGAGCTGGACCTCGCCCTGCTCAAAGAGCGCACGCCGGCGCAGTATCAGACCGCCATCGGCAATGCCCTGCACGACGCGCACCGCATCATCCGCCTGATAGACGGCCTGCTGAACCTTGCCAAAGCCGACTATCAGCCGGAACAGATAAAGATTGAGGAAACCCGCCTCGACGAGTTGCTGCTCGACGCCCGGGAACTGATTCTGAAAGCGCATCCCGACTACCACGTAGAACTTATCTTCAGCGAGGAAGCCGAGAGCGACAACGTGCTGACCGTAGCCGGGAACATCTATCTGCTGACCACCGCCTTTGTCAACCTGATAGAAAACAACTGCAAGTACTCCGCCAACAAGACCTCGTTCATCCAGATTTCCTTTTGGGAAGAATGGGCGATCGTCCGCTTCTCGGACAACGGCATCGGCATATCGGAACGGGACAAGGAGCGGCTGTTCACCCTCTTCTACCGGGGCGAGAACAAGGACATCGCCCCCGGACACGGGATAGGCATGGCGCTGACGCAGAAGATTATCCACCTGCACCGGGGCGAAATCACCGTGCTGTCGCAGCAGAACGAGGGAACAACGTTCATGGTGAAGCTGCCGCACGTGTAAGCGTGCCGTGGTGTGAAGGTACAACGGCATCAGAATGAAAGCCGCATCGTGCAGCGTATGCCGCCCGTCTGGATACCCGGATTATTGCGGTAGTTCAGTCGCCAGGCATAGTCAATGCGGAGGAACTTGAAGATGTTCTCGATGCCGACACTGGCTTCCATATAAGGAGCTTTGCCCATTGTGAAAGAACCGGCAGGGAAAAGGTACAAGCCGTCTCCCCCCTTGGCAGGATTGTTCTTGTCCGTCAGATGTCCCCACAGTCCGCGGAAGCAAAAGACTTCCCTCCACTTCAGTTTCTTGATATAGGGCAGGCGGTTCAGAAGATTGCCGTTCAGGTAGTAGGTCAAGTCCCAGGACGCATATTCATCGTTGATAAACTCCATGGCATTCATGTTGGTGTACGCCTCGGGCTGGATGGTATAGGTCAGGTTGGCATTAGGCAGAATTAGCAAGGGATAAGGCACCTCGGTCCACACCTTCCCGGCCTTGGTAATGAGGTCGAGATAACCGAAGGCGGAGAACCAGAAGCGTTTCTGCACGCCGATGTCGGTGCGCTGATAGTTGTACGACGAACCCAGGAAGTCCTTTGCCGCCAGGGTGTGGCTGAAGTTGAAAATCAGGGCGTCGTACGTGATGGGAATACGTTCGTTGCGCGTCTGATAAAACTTCTCGTTGCGGCCGTAGCGGAATTTGAATTCGAGTTCCGTCATGTTATAGTGGTCGAGGGGGGTGACGGTAGCATCGGGGTTGATACGGTGGAACTCGGAATACTCGGTGGAATATTCGCGGAACGCCCGGACAACGGCGCCATAACCCACGCCGTTGTAATGCTCGCGATAGTACGTCAGTTCGCCCCGCCGCAGGTAGGTGGCACGCGTGTCCTTCATGCGCCGGATGGAGAGCATGAAGTTGTCTTTGTTGGTGTACATGTATTGCTGCCCCAACTGATTGATATCGTACATATACTCCAGGCGGATGGAGTGTACGGGGAACTCTTTGCGGTATTCCTTGCGGTCGTTGAAGGAATATTCCACCAGACCGTCGTACTTCAGCACTTCGTCCTTCGTGCCGTACGCCATGTATCCGTCGAGAAACAGGCGTTTGTTGAAGGCGGGCGTCGTGGTGCCTCCTGCACGGAGGCGGACACCTTCGATATTGTTGCCACTGATGGTGGTATTCATCGGCCCGAACTCAAACTTACTTTTCTCCGGGTCTTGATTCGTGGGGATATAGCCTGAGACAAGGGTCGACACCACTTTCTCCGTGATGTAAAAGACCGGTACGGAGCGCAGTCTTGACATCAGGTCGCCCACCGAATGCGGGTTCCTCCTGACAGCCTCTTCGGGACGGCTGTTTATCCAGAAATCGTTAGGTTGCCGGTAAGCGTATTTCTCCGTAATGACGGGCGCGCTTTCTTTGAATATCCGCGCCTGTTCCGCATCCGGTTCTTCAAAAGAATGGTTACTATAAATATTCAGGCGCCGGGCATACATTCCTTTCGACTTTTCGCTCAGTTTGAAGTTCACCTCGATATCATCTTTCGTAATGATGCGGGTACTGTCCGGCATCCGCTTGAAGTTCTGTTCGATGGTCATGCGGGAGACAAAGTTCAGGTTGATGTCCCTGGGGACGTTGAGAATTACCTTCTGGACGAAATAGGTAGAATCGAGCGTCACATACAGATGTCCGGTGAAGCCGAATGTCTCCGAGTTGAAGGGGGCGAAGCCCAAATCCACACACGGCTGCTTATTCACATTCAGTGTGTCCAGCAGATAATACTTATAATAGTTGGGACCCATCGTGGACAGCGGACTTACGAACCGTTGCAGGAAGAGCGGGATGTCGTTCTGGAAGATATCCACTTCGCGGAAGACCTCGTTCAGGAACTGCTGGATGCCGTCGCGCGAAAAGATTTCGTCCACACCGGAAGACTGGCTTCCCCTTACGACGCGTTTCTCCGATTTAGGACTCTTGCGATAATACACCGTTTCCACTTTCTCCCTTTCCGAAACCGGGAGAATGGTTGTTCCGGCGTCAAGCGTATCTACAAACTCAACCAGGAAATCGAACTTACCCGACTTGCCGTTTTTCTTAGGCTTGGGCTGGTATTCGTTCATTGCGAAAATCATCTTCCCATACTGGTCGTAGTGGAAATAGTCATGATTGCGGGGATCGTTGCTTTGCCGCCGGGCAATGACCTGCCTAACAAACTCAACGGCCGGATTATCTTTCTTGCTGTATCTCTCCCTCCCCGGCTTGACGGTGACTTCACCCAATGTTATTCCGCTCGGAGCCAGCTCTATCTTCAAAACATTCGTCTTTCCCGGAGTTATCCTCACTTCTTTGACGTCATATCCCAAATACGATATTTGCAAGAGCCCGCCCGAACTCGGAGCGAAGAAAGAGAAATTTCCATCTCCGTCGGTAGCCGTCCCGATACTTGTCCCTTTCAATATGAGGGATGCATAAGGCAGGCCTTCGCCTGTTATCGAATCGGTTACAAGGCCCTTTATTGTTATATTTTGTCCATTGGCTGTCCATGCTATGAGCAAGGACACCAGTAAAAAAACAATCTTTTTCCTTATCATAATTTCCTGTCCTTTCATTTTTTTGGGGGATGCAGAAACTTGTCCTGCCACGCTTGATAATAATCAGGCTTATCCAACATCAACTGACCTTGGGCGTCAATGAACAGTTGGATAGTGTTCCCCACGGCACATAGCTTATTATCACTCTCGCGATAGACTTCATAGCTATAGTCAAGTCTTGCACCAAGTTTATAGACGTAGCGGGTATGTACTATTGCCACATCGTTGATGACAAGCGGTGCATGATACTTTATATGGATGTCGTAAATGGGAGCGTAGATACCGGAATGTTGCATGTCGGCATAGCCTATGCCCGGATAATGGCGCCCGAACGACTCACGACCATCTTCGAAATAAGTGATGTACGAGCCATGCCACACTCTTTGCATCGAGTCTATCTCACTGAATTTTACCTGTATTCGGCAAATATCTTCCAGGCCGTTTATCTCTTTCATAAAGCCGGAGGATTAAAAACGCTATCACTGACCGTGCCGTTGAACACATAATTGGAAAAGTCGTACTGAGTATAGTTCTTCCCTTTCTCGTTCATGCGCAGGCTTTTGAGTTCGGAGCTTTTGAGGTCGATGGTCAATACAAACGAAGTGAACATCATCTTCCGCTTTGCTTTCTCGTCCGAGACAATCGGAATGACGGTCAGTGTGCAAATGTTGTCATGCTTTGTCATTTCCACGTCTGCCATATCGGAGAGGTCGACGGCGGCATCCTCGCCCGCAGTGATATTCTTAAAAACAGCCAGGAGAGATTCAAACTGATTGTTTCCTTTGCCTTTGGCAACACTCTTCTTGCCATCGGTCACCATAGTAAAGGTGTTGTCATCCATCAGCAGCGTTTCGCTTCCTTCATTGAACGTCATGCACATACGGGCGGGGTTCTTGAAATAGAAATATCCACGGCTGGCGACATCCTGGGTGACGGCGGCATTGTGCTTGGTCTGAATGACGGTGGCAGTCAGCGTATTCATGTTTTTGTACCGGTCCACTGCTTTCTGCATCTCAGCATCCTGGGCAAACAGAGGGACACACGAGAAAAGAGCAGTGATGAACAGAATAAATAGTTTTTTCATGTGTAGTTAAGTATAAAGTCCTCCATTGATTGAAATCACACTGCCGGTGATGTAGCCGGCGCCGGGCGAAGCCAGGAAGCCTACCGCCTCCGCCACTTCTTCGGGAGTGCCGAAGCGGTTGGCAGGGATGGTTTTCTTCAAGACCTCCTCATCGAGTCCATCCACCATATCTGTTTTGATAAAGCCGGGGGCAACGGCATTGACGGTCACATTCTTGCGTGCCACTTCTTGTGCCAGGGCCTTCGTGGCGGCTATGACGCCTCCTTTTGCCGTGGAATAGTTGGTCTGTCCCGGCATTCCCTTCAGGCCGCTTACGCTTGCCATATTGATGATGCGGCCGAACTTATGCACCAGCATCGGTTGCAGCAGCGGTTGCGTCACGTTGTAGAAGCCGCCGAGAGTGATGTCGAGCACGCGGCTCCAATCCTCTTCGGGCATAAATGCCATGACGTTATCTCGACGAATGCCGGCGTTGTTCACCAGCACTTCGATGTATTCCTCCGGATGGGTCTTTTCCCATGATTCGATAGCTTCGTGGGTTTGTGCACGGTTGCTTACATCAAACTTCAATATCTCGCCATCCTGACCGGCTTGCCGTACCAGTTCGAGGGTATTTTCGGCCTCTGTAACATTATTCGCATAGTTTATAATGATATGGTAGCCCATCATGGCCAGTTTCACACAGACAGCGCGGCCTATACCACGGCTGCCTCCGGTTACTAATGCATACTTCATTGTTTCGTTTCTTTTTAATTCTTTACTATATTCCATATTTGCTCCTTGCCCAGTATCTCTGCACAAGTGAAGAGCGTTGTCATTGTCACCCCATGCAGCCCATGCAACATAAGGTTCTGTCCCGTAAGGAACAAGTTGGGAATAGGAGTACGCGGTGAAAGCAGAGTCATCACCGGGTCTTTGAAGTCCTTACGCAAACCATAGGCTGAGCCTTCGGGGGTGCAGGTGTAATCGCGGTAAGTGAGCGGAGTACTGGCATAGCGTCCGGTAATCATATCACTGAGGCCGGGGATAAACCGTTCCGCCAGTGCAATGCACTCATCGGCAATGCAGTCCTTCATGGCTTTGTACTCGTCGCCACGATGGCCTACGGCCGTATGTTTCCAGGCTGCACACTTGCTCCAAGGCATCGGAGTGAGCAAATCAATCTGCTGCACATACTCACTGTTCCCCTCCGGCACACGGCAACTTATCAATATTCCCCCTACGGGACCGTCTGTCTGATAGAAAGTCCATACATTGGGCTCCCGGTAGAAATATTGGTTCCAATTGAAATATTTGAGAGTGTCCGGCTTGATGCAAAGTGATACGGTGAACATACCGAAGGTGTTCTCCATACGCTCTATGCGGTGGCGATAGATTTTCTTCATCCGGTCGCTCTGTTTCACCAACCGGCAAGTGACGGCAGGATGAATATCGCTGATAAAGATATCACCTCCATAGCTTTCACCGTTTGAACAGACCGCATACGCAAGTTTCCCATCCTTCTCCACCAACTCCTGTACCTCGGCATTGCAGATAATCTCTCCGCCATGACTGCGGATATCGTCCGTCAATGAGTTTACTATCAATGAACCGTCACCTTTCAACCGCCAACTGCTTTCAATGAAACTACTGTTGCCGTGGGCGAATGTGAACAGCGGGAGTGACTCTTGCCGCAACTCCATCTTCAGCGAGGTGCCACTGAGCACATTGATCAGCAAGGGATCACGGAACGTTTTCGTCAGATAGCCATAGGCGCTGGTTCCAATGAGTGCGGCAGATGGTATCCCCCGCCCTGCGGACGGGATCCCCGGCGCATCCGGGCGCTCCTGCGCCACCCGCTTCAACAGCTCGGTGTAGCGGGTCAGTGCTTGGCGTTCGGCAGGGAAATCCGCAGCCAGCGTATTCACAAACTCGTCATACCCCTGCGTGAAAGCAAAGGTACGATCACCGATAGTCACCCGGTCGAAGTCAGTATCGAGCCGTTGCCACGGAAGGCGAAGCAGTCCCAAGTACTCGAAAGCGGTATGCAGAGATTGTCCTTCATCAAGTCCTCCCACATAGTGGAGTCCCGTATCGAAAGCCAATCCACGGCGCTTATAGCTCTGGATGCACCCGCCGGTTTGCGCTCCCCTCTCCAGGAGAAGGACGCTCATGCCGGCACGGGAAAGGATATGTGCACATTCCAGTCCGCCGAGTCCGCTGCCTATGATGACTACCTCGTATTTCATTCTTTATTCTTATTAATCATTCTGAAAATGGCAGGCTGCACCACATAAGATATCACCACCGCAGCAATCATACCCACAAGCGTGGAGAATCCCACGGACTTGATGGCAGGATGCTCGGCAAACAGCATGGAGCTCACGGTAACAATCAGAATCACCGCACTAAAGAATATGGCCGTCTTGTGGTATCCCAACAAGCGCTGATTCTTCCCGCCATCAATAAGTCCGCTCATGACGAAGATGCTGTAGTCCACACCTATACCGAAGATAAAGGTGGAGATAATGATATTGATAAGGTTGAACCGCACATCGAAAATCACCATCGAGCCCAACACTATCAGCCAACTTAGCAGAATAGGCATAAAACCAAGCAGCGTATGCTTGATATTGAAATGGAAACTGAAGAACAAGACTATGAACACAAACAGCATCGAAACCCATTGCAGCACATTAAAGTCCTCATTCAGTTGAATCAGCGTATCGGTGGTGTAATAATAGGTGTCGAGCACAAGCAGACCTGGAGAAGATACCACAGCGTCGCAAATGCGGTGATAGTCGCTGTCCTTACTGCGTACGGAGTCGTTTGCACACCGGACGGAAGTAAAGCACAGATAGTCTCCATTATAGGATTGCTCCATCAACGTCGATTGATACCCTTTCGGAATAATACCTGCCTCGTAGAAGGCATCAGGTTTATAATCAGCTGTGGCATAGTCAAAGAAGGAATCGAACGCATCAGGACGGAGATTGGCTTGCGGAGCTGTCTTGTTGATAAGACTACGTACCAATTGCAGACGTTCTTCTGTCCAAAAATTCTTCCAGGCATCGATGCGTTGTTGCTGTTCTTGCAGCGATACAAAGATTTGATTGGTATGCGTATAGCTCTTCACCAGTCCGACTTTCTGCAGCGAATCCAGTTTGTGTTCCATCTCGTCGAAGTTCACAATGGCCTCTTCCATCGTTGCCCCCGAACTGGCGAAATACTTTTGCTTGTCGCCCGTATGAGTCTTGGCACGAAGTAAGTCCTCCGAATATGAAACGTTCCCGGCCTTATAGCCCAGATTGTGCATATCGGCATCAAACCGGGTGCCTCCTACAATGTAGAACGCGATACATACCACTACGGCAGCAAGTATCACGAGCAGCAACGGCTTCTTGCGGTCGAACGGATAACTATTGATACGGTCTACGATGGCAAATGCGCGGCGGTTCACCTTATTCTTCTCCGGATTCAGGAATTGCGGCAGATAAATGAGGCTGAAAGCCGTAGTACCCACAATGGCAAAAGCAGCAAACAGTCCAAAGTCTTGCAACAGTTCCGTCCGGATGAAGATAAGCCCCATAAAAGAACCGATAGTGGTAAGGCATCCCAGGCAGACCGGCTTGACCTGGTCGCGCAACACTTGTTCCGGATCGCCGACATATTTATAGTGCGTCATGATGTGCAGCACATAACTGAATGCCACCCCCAGCACAACCGCCCCGATACCAAGTGCCAGCAGCGAGAACTGCCCCTTAATAAAATACATGGCGGCAAGCCCGAAAAGCGTGCCGAACACTATCGGCAGCAGCAACAGCGGTATAGTGTCGTAATTGCGGAAGCAGATGAAGATAAAGAGCAGAACCAGTATCAACGAACCGGTAATAGTCCCTTTCAAATCGGACTTTATCCGCGATGAATTATAAAATCCACTTGCAGGAGTGCCGTGATAGCAGATTTTCACATCGGGAGCAGAAGCCGAGAACTGCTCTATCTGCTCATTCAGCACCTTGAATAAGGCCGAGCCTTGCCCCGTGTTGGTAGCCGAATACATGGGAGTGATAAATGCCACGCACACCGTGGAGTCGCGGACAAAGATGTGCCCGTCAATAATCTTATAACTGCCGCCCCCACCATCCGTCAGAGGTTTCAACTGTTCCATCAGTACACTACGCAATCCCACAGGGTCCATCTGTATCAGTTCGGGGAACATACTTCCTACCGGACTCAGCAGATCATCATGATTAGCACGCATCTGCCGGCTCATGTGCTGATAGGTGAGCATCGTGTCCAGACGGCTATAGACGGCAGTGTCGATATAAGCCGGAAGGTGGGCACTCAGATAATCTATCACATCCAGCATCAGGTCATCGGGCAGTTTATAAAAAACATCCCCAATCATCTGCCGCGTCGAATCCATGGCTGCATTCCGGCTTTCCAGCGAATCAATGAAAGCATCGCACGTTTCGGCAATATGCTCCACAGAAGCCCCGTCCTTACCCTCGAAGAGCAGGAAGGTTTTGTCCTTGATACGTAAGTTGGCAAAAGCCAGCTTAGTGGTTCCGTCTTCGTTTTTCGAAGAAGGCATCAGTTTGTTTATGTCCTCTTCCAGATATATCTGCGAGGCAAAATATCCGAAAAAGACATATAGAGCAATCATCGACAGCCAAAAGACGGCACGGTGGTTGCGGAAATAACGGTAAATCTTAATACAGAACTGTGTCATACAATCATTTCTCCTTTATATTCCATATACGTCCTTTCGGCATCCGCTATCCGGGCTGTAACAATGAATCCTTTGTCGGTAGGCAAAAGGTTGAGAGTTACATTCACTTCGGGACAAAGGGCAGGTGAAGCTACGGCAGTCAGGCGGCATTGCTTGATGGTACCGATCAGCAACCTCTTGCCGGTCAGCAACATGGCACATTCCTTG
>JAUUPT010000045.1 GCA_030843315.1 Bacteroidaceae bacterium
TAGTTACTTCTCTTACTTCAGGTTTTACGTTAGCCAATGCATTCTTGCAGTTAGCCAAGTCAGCTTGAGCTTGTGCCAGTTCTCTTCTATATCTGTTGAGTTCTGCATTGATAGCATCCTCGTCGATATTGGAAGCAGCAACAAACTTCTTGCCACCGAAAGTATAAGCAACACCTAAATTCACGCGAGCAGTAGCTTCAGCCTTACGACAGTCGCTTGCGTCACCGAAAATAGAAGGAGTTACACCCAGACGGCCTTCCAAGTTGATAGCCCACTTTGAGCTAAGATTGTAAGCCAGTCCCAAACCTACTGTTGCACCGAAACGAGCTTTCAAACCGTCTTCAGTATAAGTAGAAGTCTGTTTGCCAGCAGCATCAATAGTAAGATCTGTATCTACTGCCTTACCTAAGTTCATTGTAGGACCACCGAACACATAAAGATCAAATGCACGGTTAGGATTATAGCCACCGAACAAGTTGATTAGATTCAGCATAGCGTCCAAGTTAATTTCACCGAACTTCTTGCAATAACGATGATAACCAGAATCCTGATCATCAAGGCTTTGCCAGATTCCACCTATTTGGCCACGTACGCCCCATACCGGAGTAATGTACTTACCAACAGAGATATTAAAGTTCATAGTCGGAGTATTAATACCATCATTGATAACGGCCATACCCCCAACACCTAATCCTACAAAAATATTATCCGATGCCTTATCGGTATAATATTTCGTCTTTTCTTGCGCATTCACTGTTGCACAGGCACCTGCCAGCAACAATGAAGCTATTATTAATTTACTTTTCATTCTCGTTTTTACTTTTTTAGATTATACTATCAGTTAATTTTCAAAACCGATGATTAGTCAGCCAATGAGATACCACCACCTGCGTTAGGATTACCACCATGACCATGTCCGTGTTCATAAGAACCTTCATGACCCGGGAAAGGCATTTCCTTAGGTTGAACAGAGATAGAGTAAATCGGGTTATAATAAGTAACCTTAGCTACTAAATCACCAGAAGCGATTGAAGTGAAAGTATAAACAACATTAGCAGGTTGAATTGTATATTCTGCAGTATACAAAGACCATGCAGATGCCTGGAATTTACCTTCAGTTTCTGCAGTACTTTCATTCTTAACAGCCATTTTATCCTTAATTGCAGCATTCAATTCGACAGAAGTAACCAATATTTCAGCATTAACTTTCGTAGCATCAGCTGTTTTATTCCAAGTTGCAGTGTAGTCAGTCAAATAATCTGATGCATTCTCAGCCCAAGTAATACCAGCGTGAGAATGACCTACAGTTGCATTACCATATTCCACTGTCGGAGCACCTGCATTTACAGCAGATCCAGCTTCAATATTAAATACTGAACTCAACAAAATAACCGGTGAGTAGGATAATGTTTGACCAGCAGCAACAGCCGGATAGTCAACCGTAGCTGTTCCTGTAGCAGTTTTACCATCAGCATCTTTGAAGGTCGCAGTAATAGTAGCTTTACCACTAGGCAAAGCCTTATCACTTGCTGTAGATGTAATAGTCTCAGCACCAGTAATCTCAACCTTTGCTGTTACATTTACATTTGTTGCTGCATCAATTACAGTCGGAGTGAAACAAACCATCGCAGGGTTTGGCTCAAATTTCACATTGAATTCTTCTTTTTCGCAAGAAGTGAAAGTTGTAGCTAATGCTACTACGGCCAGCGCAAATACTGCACTCATGCCATTTAAGAATTTAATCTTCTTCATCTCAATAAATTAATTAAAAATTTAACAATTCTGACTTAATAAAATATGGGTTAAAACTATTTTCTTCCATTATATTATCACTCGCTTCTGCTTTATATTGCTTGTAATAGTATCTTTCATTACCTGCATTATAAATAATACCCATGTTGGCAGAAGTATTCACACGTGGTATATATCCTTTCCTCTTATACTTGTAAGGAGGCAATGCCACTTGAAATCGAAACCCGCCATTCGCCTTTGCATCTTTTGCTTTCATTGCATAAAAGCCTATAGAACAATATCGAAAATGTCGAATCATTTCAAACTTAACACCTTTCTCCTTCTGCAGATAACTTTCTGCTTTCAGATTAAACTGGGTATTAAATTGCGGCCAGTAAAAGCTACCACCTACTGTCCACGTAATGAGTGCTGTTGATGGATCATAAGCATAGCGGAATCCATCCCAATACCCCATTCCAGTATATCCAATCTGAGCCATCACAGAGAACCGTTCATCTTTGAAAGGATGAAAGAACTCTATATCAGCGCCATATCGGTCGGCATTAAAAAAGCCGACAGTAGCTTTAGCGAACACATTATATGGCAACCGAAAGCGTTGCGATACCGTAATATGTCCCGGATGAATTTTATCTTCCAACTTCCCATACCCATCATTATAAACGGGAATTTTCAATTGTCCGGTAACCTTCATTCCCTTCCAAAGCGAAACTTCTATGGCAGGACTCAAATCAAACAAGACTTGATAAATCTGTGTAAGAATCAAGTTCTTGAATGCTAATTGAGGATACACCAATACATCAACCTTAAACAAAGAACTATTTTTCAACTTTACTCTCCGCGCCTCTTTCCATGCATCACCAAGTTCGTAACTGACATCCCAGTCTTTACGTTCAACTTGAGGAACGGTATCACCCTTCATAGGATGATAATAAAGCGAAATCTGTGGCACATTGTTATTCAAAACAATAATCCGACATGGCTTTTGTTCCGGCAGACCCATTTTTTGAATAACATCCACCGCCTTACCTATGCCGACACCTTCCAGACGATATGCGGAATTCTGCAGAACATATATACGTTCATTGCCGTCTTCCGTCCACCCTACATTTTCAAATCCCATCTCTACTAAAGTATTAACGGTACTTTCCCCCGTTTGACAAAACCCTTTTAAAGGAAGCAAACAGTATAAAAAGAACGCCGCACATCGTGCTATTGTTTTAGTATTTAGGAACTTTCTTATGTTAGAGTTTTTGCTCCTCATCTTTTCAACCATTTTTGTATCCGTATGGCACAAAATATGGTGCAAAAATAGACACTTTTTTAATAATACCAAAGATTTTTATCCAAAAAAATGAAGTCATGCGGCTTTTTCTTCAAAAACGCTCAACAAATACATAGAATAGGCTACAATAAACGTATTAATTGCTATCAACAAATAAAAAGAGATATGCATATTTGCCACATAGATTGTTCTTTTTTACGTCAAATAGTTACTTTTTACCAAATATTGCTAACACGCCCTTACCCCCATAAAATAGGCGAAAGTAAAAGCTAGCTACAGGATAAAGAATAAATATGCAACAACAATACACATATTAGATATAACATGCAGGAAAAGACATATAGAAAACTTTTTATCAGCAGGAAAAGAATATTTGGCAAGCAAGAGGAAAATGTATATATTTTTCAAACACAATATAACAATTATCTATCCCCCCTCTGACATATTCCAAGGGGGTGATTTTTATTTTAGTAAATTCTCCCCAGAGATTTACTAAATTCTTCCTGGAAATTTAGTAAAACTCCGAAGCACTTTTAGTAAACAGAAAAAGCTCTCTTCAAACAAACAGGGATATTGTCCGGATTTCAAACAAACAGCTGATGAATCACACAATGGTTCTATGCCAATAACAACAGCAAATAAAAGAAAAATGCCTCACGTTTCAAAGGCAAACGCGAGGCATTCATTTTATATAGAGACGAGAAAATTATCAATATATCAACTTCACATTATCAATCCACAGCGAGTTTCCCGGAGAACCGATATAAGCGCCGCCATGGCTGGAAGCGAACTGCAATAACAAGTGAGTGGGCACATCATCTTTGGTTCCCCAAGCCACCTCTCTAACAGGAACGCTTTCTCCTTTACTGTTGACAGCATAGCGTTCATCAACCTGAAGCCGCATCATGTGTGCCTTGTATGCAGGATCACCGGTAATATCACCGTACAGAATGGAATAAGTGGCATTATTGCGCCAATCGGTAGTATTGTAATAGCGAACTACCATTGTACCTACACGTTTAGCATAAATATTACCCTTTTCATCTTCCCAACGCTTTTGCAAAAATAAAACAACAGTAGGAAAATCCTTTCCTTCCACATCGGTAATACGGCTGAATCCCGTGGCACGAATACGCTTCTCTCGGTCAGATAATTTCACTTTATAATCAAACTGAATAGCGATGGGCTTCTTGGTAAAAGGGATACCGGAATTCAACATCTTCTGTGGATTTTTAGTCCCTTTAATAGGTTCGTGTACTTCACCCAAAAACATGGAGCCCGCTGCCAATACGGTAATATCTACAATCCCGAATACCTTTACACTCTCCATACGGGTATCCAAACGGGCGCAAAAACCATCTCCCCTCTTCTCGGGAAAGACAGAAGTATTGGTTTTGGTAATGCCAGCTACCCGTGCCATTACATTGGATGTCCCCCACGGAGAACCTCCCATATTCTTATATTCCTTGTTTTCGCGAATTGTAGCAGTAGGACCGATGGCATATACATTCTTCGTTGCCCCGCCGATAATACCGGATTCCTTGATTTGACGGTCAATCCATTGATCCATATTTCCGAAAGGAATCACCTCTGTTTCATGCTGTTGCGCCGATACACTTCCACAGCAGAGCATGGCGGACAGCATTCCTAACATACAAGCTTTCATTTGAACCATATTTATTGTCATACCTCGTATTTCCACTGCTCCAATGCAAAGTTCCAGTTATCCTGAACCAGTTGCACGGTGCGTTCATCATACTTATACTTATTCTTTTTATAGCCTTTCTTCCCGCCGACATACTTCTCGATCTCAGCACGCGCCTCTGCAAAGCCGGGAATAGACAAAGCGTCATAGATATGCTCAGTCATCCCCATTGCATCCGCCTCAAAGTCTTCAAACTTCACTTCTATCAGATTACCTGCGGGGATACTTGCCTTGTCCGCCTCGTACTTATGGTATAGATTTGCGTAAATGGACAAAATGTTCTTTTCCAGCTCTTCGCTACTGATATCCTGCAACTTCAGAGGCTGGATAGTATTGGTGAAGAAGCTACGGGTACTCTCGAACACCGTATACGGATTGCGCATCAAGTAGATGAACTTTGCATTGGGGAACATCTTAACAAGTTCCTTCACACGCCCTGTATGAGGCGGATTCTTGCTTAGGAACTGGGTACCGTTCGTATTCCAGAGAGAAATCTTTATCAGTTTGACAAACGTCTCTTCAAACACTTTCAGTTCAGCTTCCGTAATGTCATTAAACAGCAGATACTTATCGGCATACTCCTGCTGGTACTTGGGAAGAAACCAGAAGTTATAATAAGTATAAGGCATCATATTCGCCAATGCAAACTCCTCTTCCTGAGGAAGATCCACTGCCAATTCCATATTATCAGTAGGACGTTTATCCGGCATCAGCCAACTCATATTCTTCTTGAAGAATGGCTGTCCCCACATCATCAGATGCGGAAACACAGTCTGATAAGTGGTATTGTAGCCGAAATGCTTGTCGCAAGAAAAGACATTATGCACAAACGTCGTTCCGCTGCGCCAATGCCCCAAGATAAATACAGGATCATGCTCCAACGGCTTATCAGCCAACATCTTTTCGTAGCGCCTGTCTTGCAAAGGCACCAATGTAGACAACAGGCGACAAACCGCTTTCGTCAAACGGTACTTACCTTTATAAGCAGCGTCTATTTCACGGCCTCCCGTGAAATCTTTGAATGTTTTCCAATCGGCACCCACCAGGGTGTTTATCGGAAGTTTGTTGAATTCGAGTAAACCCATTGTATCCGTTATTTATTGATTCTGACTTCAATACCTTGACGTCCCAGTTCTTTCACAGCCTTCTCCACAGCCTCGTAATGTTCGGGAGCGATGCCCAATTGGGGTAAATCGAGCACAGGAAGGTCGGCAGAAAGATGCATGTCGCGATCTTCTACCCGGTCGATAATCATGCCGACAGCACTGGTATTATTGGTTATCGGATCAATCAGAATGAACGAACCGCAGGATTTATTCTTCTGATACGGATCGAAGAACAACTCTTTGGCAGTAGTCAGCACTACGCGGGCTATCTGATTCAGTTGCATCGGCAGCGTTTCTTTTGTCAGCCTTCCGTTCTCTATGGACAGATGCTCCATCGTATTGACATCTACCTTATACTTGATACTGTCAATACGCGTACGGCTCAAATTAGTAGTTTGCTTGATGAAGAACGACTTATTGACATCCATCGGCTCTTCGTCCATCCACACCAGCATGGTCTCAAAGTTACGGTCCATGATAGGCAGGTTATCCGGATGCACTAACATCTCACCTCTCGACACGTCTATTTCATCTTCCAGCGTCAGCGTTACCGACTGGGGCGGAAAGGCGTAGTCCAGTTCTCCGTCATAAGTCACGATACTCTTGATATGAGACTTCTTGCCGGAAGGCAATGCCATCACCTCATCCCCCTTACGCACAATGCCGGAAGCAACTTTACCGCAAAAACCACGGAAGTTGAGATTGGGACGCAGCACATATTGCACCGGAAAACGGAAGTCTTCGAGGTTATGGTCATTGTCGATATGCACCGTCTCCAGGAAATCAAGCAGAGAAACGCCCTTATACCACGGTGTGCGTTCCGACTTCTCCACCACATTATCACCATCCAAGGCTGACAGAGGTATACAGTTCACATCAGGAATCCCCAACGGGGCTATAAACTTCTTATATTCATCGACTATCTCATTGAAACGCTCTTCCGAGAAATCCACCAAATCCATCTTGTTGACGGCAAGCACCACATGCTTGATACCAAGCAGCGATACAAGGAAAGTATGTCGGCGCGTCTGTGTGATAACACCCATACGGGCATCTACCAGGATGATTGCCAGATTAGCGGTAGAACCGCCGGTAATCATGTTGCGCGTATATTGTTCATGTCCCGGAGTGTCGGCTATGATAAACTTGCGATTATTCGTGGAGAAATAGCGGTAAGCCACATCAATGGTGATACCCTGTTCACGTTCCGCCTTCAGTCCGTCCAGCAACAATGCGTAGTCTATATGGTCACCTGCATTCCCCATCCGCTTGCTGTCACGTTCCAAAGCATCCAACTGGTCTTCATACAGTTTCTTGCTATCGAACAACAAACGCCCTATCAACGTAGACTTTCCATCATCTACCGAACCGGCCGTCAGCAACCTCAATAAGTCCTTTTGTTCATCCTTATCCAGAAAGGCTTTTATATCTAATTTATTATCCATCTTCTTACTAATTTGATGATTAAAAATACCCTTCGCGCTTCTTCTGCTCCATACTTGCATCCTGGTCGAAGTCGATTACGCGGGTAGTGCGTTCACTCTTGGTAGTCGTCATCATCTCCTCAACGATCTTTTCAATCGTATCGGCACTACTTTCTACAGCACCCGTCAACGGCCAACATCCCAAGGTACGGAAGCGCACCATACGCATCTTTATCTGATCGCGATACTGTTCGGGCAGGCGGTCGTCATCGGCCATAATCAGGTTTCCGTCAATCTCTACACAAGGACGTTCTTTTGCAAAATACAAGGGCACGATAGGAATATTCTCCAATCGGATATATTGCCAAATATCCAGTTCCGTCCAGTTGCTCAGCGGGAATACACGAATACTCTCGCCCTTATGCACACGGGCATTGTAGATATCCCACAATTCCGGGCGCTGGTTCTTCGGGTCCCATTGATGGAACTTATCACGAAAGGAGAAGATACGCTCCTTGGCACGCGACTTCTCTTCATCACGGCGGGCACCTCCGAAAGCGGCATCAAACTTATATTTATCCAACGCATGAAGCAGAGCTTGCGTCTTCATCAAGTCCGTATGCACCTTACTGCCGTGCGTAAACGGTCCTACTCCTGCATGAAAAGCTTCCATATTGCTCTCCACAATCAGATTCCAACCGAACTTCTTAGCGTACTCGTCACGGAACTTTATCATCTCCTTAAACTTCCACTTAGAATCAATGTGCATCAACGGAAACGGCACTTTACCCGGATAGAACGCCTTCTCGGCCAAACGCACCATCACCGAAGAATCCTTTCCAATGCTATACAGCATCACCGGATTCTCAAACTCCGCCGCCACTTCACGGATAATATGAATGGACTCTGCTTCGAGTTCTTTCAAATGGCTTAATTTATAGTCTTCTTTCATTATCAATCAAAATTTATAGTCAGGCATCGGTGGTCTTTTAAAGATACGTGGAAACACCAGTTCAAGCAGTTTGTCTACTGATTCCTTGACGCTCAACACCGAAGTATCGAGCGAAAGGTCGGGATGCGAGGGAGCTTCGAAAGGAGCGGAAATACCCGTAAAGTTCTTAATCTCCCCTTTGCGCGCTTTCGCATACAATCCTTTCACGTCTCGCCGCTCACATTCTTCGAGCGGAGTGCTGACATAAACTTCCAGGAAGTCATCCCGCCCGATGATATCAGCCGCCATTTCTCGAATCTCATTGTTGGGACTGATAAAAGCTGCAATCGTAATAATGCCTGTATCGATAAAAAGTTTAGAGACTTCGGCTATACGGCGGATATTCTCTACGCGGTCGGCTTCCGAGAAACCCAGGTTATTGTTGATGCCACTGCGTATGTTATCACCATCCAGTATGCGGCAAAAGAAACCGCGTTTATGCAACTCGCGCTCCAGTGCAATGGCTAAGGTACTTTTACCCGAACCGCTCAGTCCGGTAAACCACACCATCACGGCACGTTGTCCAAGCAATGCCTCCTTCTCTTTTCGGGAGAGCATCTTATCAAAAATAGGATATATATTATTCTCTGTCATAACTTAATTAAAAAGGCCAAATTATAGGGATTAAAAAGATAGATATCAAGAATGTGATAATATTCAGCGGCAGTCCGATGCGCACAAAGTCAGTAAACTTATAGTTACCGATACCTTGAACAATCAGATTGGTCTGATAACCGATAGGCGTAGAGAAACTGGCTGATGCCGCCATGCAGATTACCACAAAGAAAGGCATCGGGCTGACTCCCATCTGTGCCGAAATAGATAGCGCCAGCGGGAAGGCAAGAGCCGCAGCCGCATTGTTGGTTATCAATTCCGTAAACAGGTTTGTGATGATAAACATCGCCGCCAGCAACACCTGGGGCCCGTAATGGTCGCTCATACCAATGATAAACCGTGCCACCACATCCGCCACCCCGGAGTTCACCATCGCCTTGCTGATAGCAAAAGCGCATGCAATGGTTATCAGAATATCCCAGGAAATGTATTTGGTATATTTGCGGGCAGGGAATATCTTCGTCCACGCCATGATGATAGTCGTAATAGAAACAAAGAAGAACATATCCAGCTTAATGCCCGGAAACGCCTCCTTCACCGCAGGCAGTTCACCCACCGTAGCTCCCGTAATCATCATAATCAGCAAGAACAGTGCAAACCAGCGCTTCTTCTTTCCGGGCACCGGTTCTGTATCCTTTCCATTTGCCAACAGCACGAATACAGATGATTCTCCCCATGTCTGCACAAAGGAGTCATCCGCCGTCACTACCAGCGTATCGCCTTCGCGCAGATATTCATTCTCCAGATTCTGCGAAAGAATCTGTCCGCCCCGCTTGATTTCCTTTACTTCAGCCCCGTAATGGCGTTCGAAGTTAAAATCGCCGAGCTTCTTGTTAATACCCGGGAACCGGGGACCGAGCACCGCCTCCACGCGATGCAAATCACCCTCTTCCTTCGGTTCTTCTTCCTGATTGGCAGCATCCGTACGAACATCGGGCAGCAACTTCGAAGAGAAAGCAAACAAATAAACGATACCTGCAATAGCGATGAAGATTCCCACTTTGCCCAGTTCGAACATCGTGAAGCCCTCATACCCGGCATCCAATATCATGCCATGCACCACCAGGTTGGTCGATGTACCTATCAGCGTACATATACCGCCCAGAATCGTCACGTAAGAAAGAGGTATCAAAAACTTAGTCGCCGGAAGCTTCACCGATTCCGCCCACCGCTTGATGATAGGAGCGAAGATAACCACCACCGGCGTATTATTCAGAAAAGCGGAAATGAAAGAAATCGTCGGCAGCATACGCACTTGCGCCTTGAAAACCGTAGTTTTACCATGTGGAAGCAGCCTCTTTATAATCTGTCCCAATGCGCCCGACTGCCGGATACCTTCGCTCACCAGGAATAACAAGGCAACCGTAATCATCCCCTTATTGCTGAATCCTTCCAGCATCTCCTTAGGCGTCAATATACCCGCGCACAAAAATAGCACCACTACCGAAAACAGCACCATGCCCGGACGCATCTTGTCCAGCACCAGTGCAATCACCATACCCAGCAGCGCCAATAGCACAAACAGTATTTCGAATGTCATACGGATCGTCGTTTTATTTGGTATACTTGGACTTCACTATAAACCACGGATTCAGCAAATTCTCCTTATTATATTGCAAAGGCTCTGTTCCTCCTGCCTGATACACCTCCATACCGGCAGCACGCGCTATGGCATGTCCGGCAGCAGTGTCCCACTCCATCGTAGGGGCAAAGCGAGGATATACATCTGCTTTACCTTCGGCCACTAAACATATTTTAATAGAACTTCCGCTGGATATCAGTTCAACATCCGTATGCTGATGTTTCATTTCTTCAATATAGGCTTCCGTCTCGGGAGTCAGGTGCGAGCGGGAAGCTACAATTACAAACTTGTTACGCGTTCCCATCTCCGGCAACCGTGTAGCAGCGGCTATCAGCCCATCCAACGACGTTTCACCACACACCGTTATGTCCGAAAGTTTATAAGCACCCCATCCTTCTGCACCGAAATAGAGTTCACGCTTCACCGGCAGATATATCACTCCCATTACAGGAACCGAATTCCGTACCAAAGCGATATTCACCGTGAATTCGCCATTCCGCTTGATGAACTCCTTTGTTCCATCCAGTGGGTCTACAATCCACAATGTCTCCCACTCCCGCCGTTCTTGATAAGGCAAGTGCTTGCCCTCTTCGCTCAGCAGCGGAAAGGGTGTATCGCCCAGGCATCGGCTGATCGTCTCATGCGCCATGCGGTCGGCAATGGTAAGCGGAGAGTTATCCGCTTTTTTTTCTATCTGGAAGTCGGATGCCGGATCTTCGTAGATGGCGAGTATCTTCTCGCCGGCACGCAGGGCGGCATCCATCGCTTTTAACATATATCGTCGTTCCATACTATATTGTTCTTATAGAAGTAACGCAAAATTAAAAACTTTTCTTCGTCTGAAAGTTTCCGCATATCGTTTTATAACTTCTTTTATACGAAAGGGAGATGTTTATAAGTACTTTTCACACCCTCAACCCACCGGACACAAAAAAGGCAGTAACTTCCCAGTTACTGCCCAGTTTTGAAAGGAATACTCCTTTCTATGAATTACCAAAAAGAATTCTATTAATGGATGCGATAGAGCAACCAAGCACCCTGGAAGTCCTTACGGTTGGGGTATTTAGCTTTAAACGCATCACGTGCATCAGCAGCCGAAGCTCTGTCGTCGAAGGTGTTCACAATAACGCGATACATAGCAGCCTCTGCATTGAATGCAATTACTGCATCGTAACCTGCATCATCCAGGAAGTTCTTCAGGTTCTCAGCATTCGCCTTCACACCGAAGCTACCGCAGACAACGCTATAAGCCTTCAGGCCATCAACACCCGAAACAACCGTCAGTTTCTCCTGGCGTACACCTGCCGGAGCGCTTTCTATTACCTTTGCCTCTACCGGAGCAGACACTACCGGAGAAACTTCTTCTACCGGAGCAGTCGTTTGCGGCTCTGCCAACTCTTGCTGTTTTGCTTTCTCGTATGCTTTCTTATAAGCACTTTCACTTGATTTACAAGAAGAGAATGCCAAAGCAATGCAGACTCCCATTCCCAGTACAATTAATTTTTTCATCTTTCCTATTGTTTTTTTGTTAGTAAATTCTGTGTCTATTCCTACCTCTTTATCTTAGGTTTTTCAAATATGCAACAAAAGTACACCATAACGCACAATTATCGCCCCGTTACCTTAGTTAAATATAATTAAAGCCCGCTATAAAAAGAGATTTCCCGAAAGACTTACCGTATCTTTGTCAGATATAAACAGAGCGTGAGGCTCAACTTAATTGATTACATGACATTTGAAAATTTAAAACTGATAGAGCCGATATTGAAGGCTCTTCAAGAAGAAGGGTACACTACCCCCACTCCGATTCAGGAGAAATCTATCCCCATATTGCTTCAAGGAAAAGACTTATTAGGATGTGCTCAAACCGGAACAGGCAAAACTGCCGCTTTCTCCATCCCCATCCTGCAAAAGTTATACAAGACGGATAATCGCAAAAGCATAAAAGCCCTGATACTGACTCCCACCCGCGAGTTGGCTATACAGATAGGCGAAAGTTTCGAAGCATACGGGAAGTACACCGGACTGAGACATGCCGTCATCTTCGGCGGTGTAGGCCAAAAACCGCAAACCGACGAACTGAAGCGTGGCGTACAGATACTGATTGCCACTCCGGGACGTTTGCAGGATTTAATCACCCAGGGCTTCATCAACCTCAAAGCACTCGAATTCTTTGTACTGGACGAAGCGGACCGCATGCTCGACATGGGTTTCATCCACGACATCCGCCGCATCCTGAAGCTGATTCCCGCCCGCCGGCAGACGCTCTTCTTCTCGGCAACCATGCCGCCCGAAATTGAGACGCTGGCAAACTCCATGCTCACCGATCCCGAGAAAGTGGAAGTCACACCGGCTTCATCTACCGTCGACACCATCTCGCAGGCAGTCTACTTCGTAGAAAAGAACGAGAAGAAAGACCTGCTGATCCATCTGCTGAAAAGTCCCACCATCGAATCCGTACTGATATTCACCCGTACCAAGTACGGAGCGGACAAACTGGCACGCACCCTCAACAAAGCGGGCATAGGAGCAGAAGCTATCCACGGCAACAAGTCGCAGAACGCCCGCCAGCGTGCATTGAACGGTTTCAAGAGTCACGAGCTGCGTGTACTGATAGCAACCGACATCGCCGCACGCGGCATCGATGTAGACCAACTCTCCCACGTCATCAACTACGAACTGCCCAACATCCCCGAAACCTACGTGCACCGCATCGGACGTACCGGACGCGCCGGACACGACGGCATCGCCCTTTCCTTCTGCGAATCGGAAGAACTGCCGTATCTGAAGGATATCCAAAAGCTGATAGGCAAAACCATCCCGGTCATCAAAGACCATCCGTTCGTCACCGTTGCAGGTGCAAAGGCGCAGGAGGTAAAAACCGAAGAGATAAAAGCCAAAGCGAAAGAGAACAAAAAGTACCGCGGCAGCCGTTCCAACGGCGATTTCTGGAGAAGAAAGAAGCAGACTCCGCAAGGCGAGGCCAAGAAGAGAAGCTAAATCCAAAAAAAAGTTTTCATCCATTTTACTCTCATACTCTCATACTTCTTCTGTGTTCCTTTATTCATCGGCTATAGCGCTATGATAGGAACCCTGAGGGCAGTATGAGAGTAACTTTTTACCCTCATACCCGATCGGCGTTGACTATTTCCCCCTGTTCCCTCTATCAACCTCTCTGCCTCTTAGGTGCAAACCACACACCTTTTCCCCGCTAACCAACTGTATTCGTTACGTTTATCCCTTGTATTCATGCTGTAAAAGCCTTATGTTTGTTGCGTAAAAGCCTTCTCTTTATTTCTTGCCCACGTTCGTGGTTCATCTTACTCACGTACGTGATTCGCTTTACCCACAACTGTGATTCATCTTCCCCACAGTCGTGGGTAACTAATATACATAAGGCATTAACAAGACAAAGACAAGGCTTTTACGCAACAAACATAAGGCTTTTGCAGAATAGAAACAGGGCATTTACGGGGAAAATATGCAGGATAAAGGTGACAAACAAGGCTCATTTCGAGAAAAACTCTACTTCACCACGAGGTATTACATACAGAAAACCGCGAACATACTGCAAACAAGATGATAGAATGCGTAGAAACATGGGAGACAAAGACATAAAGCAGAAAAAAAACAGGGAATGCGAACAATCTTTCAAAAAAAATTGTTAGTTTTGCTACATGAACCTCTAAAAAAGAAAGGAACAACATTATGAAAGGATTGAATGTATTAGCAGCTTTCTTGGGTGGTGCCGCAGTTGGTGCAGCCCTTGGTATCTTATTTGCCCCCGAAAAGGGCGAGGACACCCGTAGTAAAATCGTAGAAATACTTCGCAAGAAAGGCATCCGTCTGAACCGAAGCGAGATGGAAGACCTGGTAGATGAAATTGCTGCCGAGATTAAAGGCGAAGCAGAATAAGACCCTTAATACAGAACCACCATGTTTGCGGACGACAAAAGTATCGAAAATATGCAGCAGCTATTCCGTGAGTTCAGGAAATATCTGGAACTGCAAAAAGAATATACCAAGCTGGAAGTTACGGAGAAACTATCCAAGTTGCTCTCCACACTCCTGTTGGTATTACTGGTTGTAATCCTCGGCGTAGTGGTTCTGTTTCACCTCTCCTTTACGCTGGTCTATATCCTGGCACCACTGGTAGGCGGACTGATGGCAAGCTTTGCCCTCATCGCCCTTTTTCATGTCCTACTCATTGTCTTGCTTGTATTATTCCGCAAGAAGCTCATTATAGACCCGACCGTAAAATTCATTGCGGGACTATTCTTAGACTCATCCCACTAAATACCGAATGCTCATGGATAATACTCCCGATACCGCCACCTTCCCCGCCACTCTAGAAAGCATAGCCGAAAGAAAAGCAGCCTTGCTGCAACAAATCCGTGGACAGAAAGAGGCAATGACCGACCTGACACAGGAAATCTTTGCTCCCCTCGCTCCTGCCACCAACAAGGCAAGCGCCATGATGAGAGCATTCAATACCGGCATGGCAGTCTTTGACGGAGTGATGCTGGGCGTGAAGCTGATGAAAAAATTCAGAATGCTGTTCGGGGTAAGAAGAAGATAAGCCATAAAGATAAAAATCAAGGGGGCGCAGTACAATTGCGCCCCTTGATTTTTATGTTAGTCTATAAACTAAGACCTTAGACGTAAGTTTCGAGCAACTTCACTGCACCGTCGGGTACAATCGTCACTTCCTGGGTAACTGCCGGAAGCAGAATCGTTTCTCCGGCTTGCAATGGGATTTCATTCTGCTCGTTGTCGATGACACGGCAAGAACCTTCCACACAGATGAAGATGACGAATGAGTCCAGCTCGGAATAATCACAAGTGATTTCTTCCGTCATGTCGTAAACAGAAGTAGTGAAATAAGGACTTGCCACGATTTCTACCGGCTCATTCGGTACTTGCTCGTATTCAGTACGGAAATCATCCTGCACATCAGCAAAGTTCACGGCATCAATAGCCTGGCTGGTATGCAGTTCTCTCGATTTACCATCTTTATCCTTTCGATTGTAGTCGAAAATGCGGTAGGTAATGTCCGAGGTCTGCTGTATTTCGGCAACAAAAGCACCGGCTCCGATACCATGCACCCGGCCGGCGGGAACATAGAACACATCTCCCGGCTTTATGGCACAAGTTTGCAGTACTTCGGCAAATGTACCGTTGTACACTCTCTCTTTGTACTCTTTCGGAGTGATCTGCTCCGAAAAGCCGGAAATAAGTTTAGCACCTTGATCAGCGGCAATAACATACCACATTTCATTTTTACCAAAGCTGTTATGGCGTTTCTTGGCCAGCTCGTCGCCCGGGTGCACCTGAATAGATAAATCCAACTTTGCATCGATAAACTTTATCAACAACGGAAATTTATTTCCGAAACGGGCATAGTTGACTTCACCTACCAGGTCTTCCTTATACTTTCTGACCATTTCCGGTAGTGTCAATCCTTTGTCAGCTCCATTCGCAACAATAGATTCACTGCCTTCTACGGCCGATACTTCCCAACTCTCACCCACATTGGCAAGGGTATCATTCAAATGTTTGAATGGAATAATCTTGTCGCCTCCCCAAAGCGTCTGCTTCAAAATAGGCTCAAATTTTAGAGGATACATTCGTTGTTTTTAATTAAAACGTTCAGTTAATGATATGATTTTTTTATATTCTGGGGACAAACATACAAAAAATATCAATTTGTCTTCCATTTGCTAAACGCTAAACTTTCCTAAAATGTTTCCTACATTTCCTTCTAATTACTTGGGAGAACAAAAGAAATTCTCTTTATTTGCAAGAAATTAATTAATCCATGAAGTTATGATAAACACAACTCCAACGGAAAGCAATCTGTCCGGTTTGAACAGAAAAGACTTTCAAAAGGACATAAATAACAAGAAGACAGATCTGTTCATCTTGAAGAACGCTCAAGGAATGGAAGTCGCAGTTACTAATTACGGATGTGCAATCCTCTCCATCATGGTGCCCGACAAGAATGGGAAATACGCCAATGTCGTTTTAGGACACGATAGCATCGATAACGTTATCAACAGTCCCGAACCTTTCCTGAATACCACTATCGGACGATATGGCAACCGAATAGCCAAAGGAAAATTCACCTTGTACGGCGAAGAACATCAATTAGCAATCAACAATGGTCCCAACGCCTTGCACGGCGGACCGACCGGTTTCCATACACGCGTATGGGACGCAACGCAGCCCGACCCTTCAACCGTCATCTTCAACTACACATCGGTTGACGGAGAAGAAGGATTCCCCGGAAATCTGGAAGTGGAAATGACCTACCGCCTGGAAGACGAAGCCAACGCTCTGGTAATAGAATACCGGGCTACCACCGATAAGGCAACTGTTGTAAACCTGACCAATCACGGATTTTTCAATCTCGCCGGCATTGCCACCCCTACCCCCACCGTTCTGAATAACATCGTTACCATCAACGCAGATTTATATGTCCCCATCGACGAAGTGTCCATCCCTACCGGAGAAATCCTGAAAGTAGAAGGTACTCCGATGGACTTCCGCACGCCCCACACTATCGGCGAACGGATTGACGACAAGTTCCAGCAACTGGTGAATGGCGCCGGATATGACCATTGCTATGTGCTGAACAAGACCGAAAACGGAGAGTTGAGCCTCGCTGCCACATGTACAGACCCAGTGAGCGGAAGAACCATGGAAGTGTATACCACAGAGACCGGTGTACAGCTCTATACGGGCAACTGGTTAGGCGGTTTTGCCGGTGCTCATGGAGCTACTTTCCCTGCCCGCAGTGCCGTATGCTTTGAAGCACAATGCTTCCCCGATACCCCCAACAAGCCTCATTTCCCATCAGCAGTACTGCTACCGGGCGATGAATACCAGCAAGTAACTGTATACAAGTTCGACGTACAAGAATGAAAATAACTAACCCATTTATAAACTAATAATTTTTTAAACCATGACACACCAAAAACAGAATGGTAATATCATCGCGATTATCACCATGTTCTTTCTTTTTGCGATGATTTCTTTTGTAACCAATATGGCAGCCCCCTTCGGAAATATCTGGGGAAACACTTACAGCTGGGCAGGCATGATGGGAAATATGATGAACTTTGCAGCATACCTGTTCATGGGTATCCCCGCAGGCAAAATGCTGGTGAAGTTAGGATATAAGAGAACGGCACTGATTGCCCTGGGAGTGGGCATCATAGGTTTGGTAATCCAATACCTTTCCAGTATCTTCGGTGCAGAGACTTCCGTATTTACCTACGGTGGCCAAAGTGTAATGCTGAACCTGATTATTTACCTGTTGGGTGCATTTGTCTGCGGTTTCTGCGTATGTATGCTGAACACAGTGGTGAACCCGATGCTGAACACCCTGGGTGGTGGCGGCAACAAGGGTAACCAGCTCATTCAGATTGGTGGTTCGCTGAACTCCTTGTCCGGCACACTGACTCCGTTGCTCGTAGGTGTACTGATTGGCCAAGTAACGAAGAACACCAGTATGACCGACGTTGCCCCGTTGCTGTTCATCGGTATCGGTGTATTCGTATTGTCGTTCTTCATCATCATGTTCGTTAGCATTCCCGAACCGAAATCAGTGGGCAAGAGCGAGAAGTTCGAACGCAGCCCATTGGCATTCCGCCACTGCTTACTGGGTATCATCGCCATCTTCTTCTATGTAGGTATCGAAATCGGTATTCCGGCACAGTTGAATTTCTACATTACCGGTCTGGGCTTTGAAGGCTCTGCCGCTGTGGGTGGTACGTTGGCCGCCGCTTACTGGTTCCTGATGCTGATTGGCCGTGCTTCCAGTAGCGTCATCAGCGGCAAGGTATCCACAGCTATGCAGCTCCGGGTAGTATCTGTCTTCGCCATCGCCATGCTGGCCATTGCCATCTTCATGCCGGATAGCCTGGTAGTGAACTTCCAAGGCAACAGCATTCCTGCCAAGTGCTTCCTCATTGCCGCCTGCGGTCTTTCCACTTCTGTAATGTGGGGCGGTATCTTCAACCTGGCCGTAGAGGGATTGGGCAAATATACCGAAGTTGCTTCCGGACTCTTTATGATGATGGTAGTAGGTGGTGGTATCATGCCACTCATCCAGGACTTCATTGCCAAGGCCACCAGCCCCATCGCGAGCTACTGGCTGGTTATTGCCATGCTGGCCTACATTTTGTATTACAGCATCATCGGCTGCAAGAACGTAAACAAGGATATTAAAATTGATTAATATTTTTCTCACTTAAAACATAAAGAACATGGATATAGAATACGTAAGAAACCGTTTCATCAAGCATTTTGACGGAACTACAGGAGCTGTATACGCTTCCCCGGGACGCATCAACCTTATCGGCGAACACACCGACTACAATGGTGGTTTTGTATTTCCCGGAGCGATTGACAAAGGAATGGTTGCTGAAATTAAACCTAACGGAACAGACATCGTAAGGGCTTATTCCATCGACCTGAAAGACTTTGTAGAATTCGGTTTAAATGAAGAAGATGCTCCCCGCGCCAGTTGGGCAAGATATATCTTCGGCGTATGCCGTGAAATGATGAAACGCGGTGTAGATGTAAAAGGCTTCAATACGGCTTTCTCGGGCGACGTGCCTCTGGGCGCCGGAATGTCTTCTTCGGCTGCACTGGAAAGTACTTATGCGTATGCTTTGAATGATTTATTCGGAGACAACAAGATTGATAAGTTCGAATTGGCAAAGGTAGGACAGGCAACCGAACATAACTACTGCGGTGTTAATTGCGGTATTATGGACCAGTTTGCTTCCGTATTCGGCAAGCAAGGCAGCCTCATCCGTTTGGATTGCCGCTCGCTGGAATACCAATACTTCCCATTCGACCCGAAAGGCTATCGTCTGGTACTTGTAGATTCAGTAGTTAAGCACGAGTTGGCATCATCGGCCTACAACAAGCGCCGCCAAAGCTGCGAGGCTGCGGTTGCTGCTGTCCAGAAGAAACATCCTCATGTAGAATTCTTGCGTGACTGTACTATGGCAATGCTGGAAGAAGCTAAGGCTGACATCAGCGCAGAAGACTATATGCGTGCAGAATATGTGATTGAAGAAATCCAGCGCGTACTCGATGTATGCGATGCTTTGGAAAGAGGCGATTACGAAACTGTAGGTCTGAAGATGTATGAAACGCATCACGGAATGAGCAAGTTGTATGAAGTGAGCTGCGAAGAGCTCGACTTCCTGAACGATCTTGCTTTCGACTGTGGTGTTACCGGTTCACGCGTCATGGGTGGCGGCTTCGGCGGATGTACTATCAACCTGGTAAAAGATGAATTGTACCATACCTTTACCGAAAAGGCCAAAGAAGAATTCAAGAACAAATTCGGAAGAAGCCCGAAGATCTACGATGTAGTCATCAGCGATGGTGCACGCAGACTGGAATAAAGAAATCTCTTATTATAATGAAAAGGCGCTCCCGGGAAATCCGGAAGCGCCTTTTTCAACTTAACTAACTAACAAAAACTCTAACCCAATTATTTAATCTACCATATCCCTTCTGTCGTCATTTGAACTCTCTTCATCGTTCCATCCTGATTATAGAACAAACGGTCTATACAGACAGAACGGCGGAAGCTGCCGCCAGCGGGATTAATCCCACCATTATGATATACGAAATACCAATCCCCTTTGAATTCGATAATAGCCTGGTGGTTGGTATTGGAGTTACCGGCCAGTTCATTCAATACGCCTTTATATTCCCAAGGCCCTGCGGCACTACGGCTCATAGCATAACATATCTTTTCGGGAAACTCCGAAGCATAAGATAAATAATACCAGTCGCCACGCTTATGCAACCAGGGAGCCTCGGTAAAACGGGGCAAATCTACCGGAACAATCGGTCCGTCCAGCTCTATCATATTCTTTTTCAGTTTGGCATAATAGCATTGGCTGTTTCCCCAATACAAGTAGGCTTGTCCGTCGTCATCGATAAACACGGTAGGATCGATATCATCCCAATAGCTTTTGCTACGCTCGGTCGTCATATCATTAGTAATCAGTGCAGAGCCTCTGGCATCCTTAAAGGGTCCGACGGGAGAATCGGACACGGCTACTCCTATTGATTTTCCCGGAATAGTGCTGTGCTCCACCGTTACATACCAGTAGAACTTGCCATCACGTTCAATCACTTGGCTCGCCCATGCTTCTCCTTTCGCCCACAAAAAATCCTTTGCTTTCAAAGGAACAGGATGCTCTGTCCAGGTTTTCAGGTCGGAAGAGGAGAATACACACCATTCATTCAGCAAATAATGTTCTGCCGGAGGTGGGCATTCATCATGTCCGGCATAGATGTACACTTTTCCATCATAAACCATTGCACCCGGATCAGCCGTATATTTATACTTGATAACCGGATTCCCGTCGGCAACAAAAGTAGTATCCTTTTGTGCCGACAGTCCCATGTAGGGGACTGCCAGCATAAAAGTCATCATCATAAAAACAGTCTTATACACCTTCATTGCCTTATTTCTTTAGGATATAAACAGCGAATGTATTCGGCTCTATTTCAACGTCCAAGGCTTGTCCGTCCACAGCCAGCGATGTTTCTTGCGGAGTAATGGCAGAAGGATTTTCAAGCGTATTGTCCTTGTCCGGATCCATGGAGCTGAGCTTGATGCAACGGGCAGCAGAGAAGGTTTCTTTCTTCTTCATTCCGTCGAACTTCAAAGACAGCGGCTGGGGCTTGTCGGAAGTATTGGCAACCTTTACTATGATTTCATTCGCATCTTTATCTAGTACGGCACTAGCAAACAACCCATTTTGCCCTTCGGCACCGGTAACCGGCTTTTTATTCATCGTCAAAGGAAGTACATGGGTACCCTTATACATGCCATAAAGTTGTTGCACATAATAGCTCACCGTACGTACGGAGTTCATGTTATCGAACCAAATCATGTCCGGACGCCACTGCCATCCTTCTACATGGGCAAACAGCGGAGCATAGGTAGCCATGTGTACAATATCGGCATTCCGTTCCAGTCCGGTCATAAATGCAGCCTCCAGCAATGATGCATGGAAGTGATTCCACTTCTTGCCTTTGCCGTGGCAGGCATATTCTCCGGCGAATACTTTCGGTCCCTTGCGGTCATAGTTATCATAACGTGCTCCTTGGCTGAGGAACCATGTTTCGGGACGATAGAAATGTTCGTCTACCAAATCGGCTTTCAAACGTTTCATTTCCGGCCACAGATAATCAAACTGTTCTCCTTCGGAATCGGGACCGGAGCTGCCTACAATCTTTATTTCGGGATATGCTTTACGGATAGCGTTGACAAACGGTTCCAAGTGTTCGGGATATTCCTTGCCCCATTGCTCATTACCAATGCCGATAAATTTCAGATTGAACGGCGCCGGATGTCCCATATCGGCACGCAGCTTTCCCCACTTTGTATCGACATTGCCATTGGCAAACTCTATCAAGTCGAGTGCATCCTGAATATAAGAATCCAGATCGCAAACAGCTACATGGGCATCTGCATTCGTATTCTGGAATTGGCAAGCCAGGCCGCAACTCAATACCGGCAGAGGCTCTGCACCAATTTCTTCGGAGAGCTGGAAGAATTCATAAAATCCAAGACCGTAGCTCTGGTAATAGTCGGGGAAGAAACGGTGCGGGAAAGTATATTGCCAACGGTTTTCATTCAGCGGGCGGTTCTCTACCGGTCCTACCGAATTCTTCCAATCATAACGGGTAGCCAAGTCGGTACCTTCTACAATACATCCGCCGGGGAAACGGAAGATGCCCGGCTTTATATCAGCTAAAGCCTGTGCCAAATCCTTGCGAAGACCGTTTTCATGTCCTTTCCAGGTGTCGACGGGAAAGAGAGAAACATGTTCCAGATCGACTGTCTGAGGAGAAGCCAGGAAAATACGAAGTACAGCTTTCGGTTCTGTCATTCCGGGCTTTAAAATCACCTGATACTTTTTCCACTCTTTCGAATCAATCGTCAAGTTCTGAGTGGCAAAGGCTTGCTGCTCGCCCATAGACTTAGTATCTACCAACTCCACACGGATTTTACCGGCAGCTCCGCCCTCCGGGATACGTGCCCATACGGAAAAACGGTACTCAGCATCTTTCTTCACACCGATACCGAAGAAACCTTCATTATCCAGTCCGGTTTGCTTATGCGGATGGCCGGCATTGGATAAACGTACATAATGAGGATTCTTATCGAAAGGGCCGTCATCCATCACAGTAACTTTACCGAATGCCTTCCAGCCCATCAAGTGCTGCGGGAACTCAAAAGAGCGGTTCTTCACCAATTCGGCATACAAGCCGCCATCGGCTGCATAGTTGATATCTTCAAAGAAAAGCCCGTACATGGTGGGCTGTATCTCTGCTCCCTGTTTCTTGGTTTGTACCACCAATTCGTTAGTCTGCGCTTGGAGCGTCATACCCGTAGCCAGGGCTAACGCTGCTAATAATCCAGTGTATTTTCTCATGGTTCTAATTTATATTTATATGATTACTTAATTCTCTTTCCCCATACAGACCTGCCACGGGCATCCAATCCGGTAAAAAGGACAGTTTCCGTTTCATTTTCCCAATCATGCCCGGCAAAGACAACCAAATTCTTCACGGTGTCTCCTTCGAGGACCAACTCCAAGGACTGTTTTGCTTCCGCAAACTCCCAATGTCCTTCACCATTTCCTAATGAACCGCCTTTTTGTAAATTCAGAGGCTGGGATTGATTCCACTCTTCCGAGAGCAGTTCACCTTCACCCCACATGATTTGCCCGGCTTCCAACCGCCGCTCGTACAAAGGTTCCTGTACCCGAATAGTCTCCCATTCTCCTACCATATCCGCCGTAGTGAATTTCCTGGGTTGGCTACCGGCATAACGTTCGGGCGATACGACCGGCCAACCGTCTTCCGTAAAAAATACCTGACGCACATGGAGATCCATCAGCTGGTTATTGGGCGAAAGGCGTCCTTGATGGACCATAAAATATTGTCCGTCATCCGAAGTAAAGACTCCGCAGTGTCCCGTACCTGCCCAACCGGGATGATTCTCAAAACGATAAGGAGCGGTAAGGATAGGAAAATTATTCGTAGTATCTTTCAGTTCCTTGCCGAAGAAGTCGGTAAACGGACCTTCTGCCTTGTCCGACCTGCCGACGCGTACATTGTAGGTTGTCATCAACGGGTCATAAGAAGCAAACAGGTAATATTGATTCAATTGGGGATTGTACACAATCTCAGGTGCTTCCAGATTATCTTTCTGATAATTGGCACGGCGAGCTACCAAATGCCCTTTATCACCTTCCGTCTGGGGAAGTCCGGTAGCAGGATTCAGTTCCACGCAATACAGACCGCCGAAGAATGAACCGTAGTGCATCCACCACTTCCCATCCACAGGGCTGACAATAACAGTAGGGTCAATAGCATTCATAGGAGTAGTATCGTCCGTCTTGACCACACACCCGACTTGCGTCCAGGGACCTTCGGGAGAATCCGACTCGGCAAGTCCTATATATGAAGTTTTCCGCCCGAAAGCCGAAACACAAAAATATAGTCTGTATTTAGTCCCGAAAGGAATAATATAAGGAGCCCAAATATTGGTTGCTCCATGTCCCTCGGCATGTTCCCTTACCCATTGAACGGCTTCCTGTGGTATCTCAGGGAATGCCCAACCAAGAAACTCCCAATGAACGAGGTCTTTGGAACGACGCACTTGTATATAACCCAACGGCACTCCTTCTTCTTCCGCCTCTTTGCGATTCTCTTTATAGATAGCATCCGTAGAATACATATAATAATAGTCGCCCAGCTTGCAGCATGACGGGTCGTGCACATTATAAGTGCCCCACGACTGATAGTCTTTCATGGAAGATAAGCCGGTATAATCATCCTGCCAGGGATTGGGCGATGCAACCGGAGTAAACGCAGATGGAGTGCAGCAGGCAAATAAACCGCCTGCCAGTAGAACAGCAATGTATAACAGTCTCTTCATAATATCAGTGAATATCAAATAATGCCACAAAAATACGCCAAGTCTAAGTATCGAAAGGTGGATAAATGGACTTTTAAGGTGGACAATTAGCCAATCGGCAGAAAAAGCCCACGGAATCCGATTTACAATTACAAGTAATCTATTAACTTTGCTTTCACTAATACGGAATGATATGAAGACACACACCCTACTATACCTTATTATATATACCATAATAAGTATCTCTCCGCTCAGGGCACAAGAATATTTTGCCGACCGGTATAACGTAGCCTATATCACGATGAATGAGGGACTGCCTCACAACTTCATTGATGATATCTACAAAGACAGTCGGGGATTCCTCTGGATATCCATGGCTGGCGGCGGGCTTTCCAGATACGACGGATATGAGTTTATCAACTTTACCCCAAGTACTCCGCATTGCAAACTCAAAAGCAATTTTATACGCAATGTCTACGAAGACAGTTTTCAACGACTTTGGATCGTATCGGAAGGAGGAACGGACATCATCGACCTTTCGACCATGCAGCCTGTTGTCCCCTACGATGCGCAAGGGCAGCTTGCCGAACTTATCAATCAGCCCGCCACACACGTAATACAGGATACACAGAAATGCATCTGGCTGCATTGCGGTAAACGGCTTCATCGAATCTCCTTCAACGATAAAGGTGATGTTGAAGCAATTCATTCACTGGATGTTCCCGATTTGTTTCAGAATGATGTCATCTTCAAAGATATAGATGGTGACGGAAAAGTATGGATCGGACTAAATGGCAAATTATGCAAGGTAGGCGTAGCTGCGAACGGTGAACTGGAAAGTGTACCGGTGGCAGATTGCCTGACATTTACCCTGGATACCTACTTCAGCGATTTCATAACTAAAGAGAATGAGATATGGATATCGACCAGCCTCGGATTATACCGGTACAATAAGAACGAGAATATCGTCAAACGGTATGAGTATAATCCCAATGACCCGCACTCTCTTTCACAGAACTATCTGACCAGCCTTGCCATTACAAACGACAAGCAACTGATGATAGCCAGCCTCAAAGGAATCAACATCTATAATCCCATCAAAGATAACTTTGAGCGTATAGGAGACCAATACTCCAATACCGGAACCAGCTTATTGAACAGCAACTTCATTAACTGCATCGCCATAGAAGGCCAGCATATCTGGATAGGAACAGAAAGCAGAGGCCTCAACAAACTGTCATCCAAGCGTCTGTCCATACAAAATTACCAGAATGACACAAAAAATCCCCTGACTCTATCACACAATCCGGTCAATGCCATTTACGAAGACCGTGACGGGAACCTTTGGGTAGGAACGGTAGAAGGAGGATTGAACCGGAAGGAGCCGGGCAGCGACAGCTTTACCCACTATACTTCGGAAAACGGTTCGCTCAGCCATAACTCTGTCAGCGCCCTCACCGCCGACCCGCAAGATCGCTTATGGGTGGGTACCTGGGGAGGCGGAATCAATCTTCTGGAGTTAAAAAATCCCCGGCACTTGTTGGAAGTCATGTCACCGGAAAGCGAAGGCAACTTCCCTATCTATTTTATCGGCGCGCTGACCTACGATTCTATAAACAATGGAATGTGGATAGGAGCCAATGAAGGTGTTTTCTTCTATGACATGGAAAAACAAAAGATACTATCCCCCTTGGCCAATCATGCTTCTGAAAATATCCGTGGAAGTATCGGCTCTATTATAGATAAGGATGGAAATCTATGGATAGGCTGCCTGGAGGGTGTTTACATTATAGACCTTCATTCCCGCGCCAACGGTGTTTTCCAGTACCGGCATCTTAAGTACAAACTGGATGAACCGGAATCCGGATTAATAGAGAAGATTTGTTGCTTTTATGAAGCAGCAGACGGCACTCTATGGTTAGGCAGTAATAGCTATGGCGTCTACAAACGGGTGATAGATGAACAGGGAAAGGAGCATTTTATTTCTTACACTACCTCGCAGGGATTACCCAATAACAGTATACGCAGTATCTTAGAAGATGACAAAGGTTGTTTGTGGATAGCTACCAATAACGGGCTTTCACGTTTTCATCCGGCAGAAAACCATTTCATTAACTATACCCAACAAGATGGGTTAGCCGATACACAGTTTTACTGGAATGCTGCCTATCGCTCCGCTCAAAATAAACTTTACTTCGGCACTGTGGCAGGGCTCGTTGCTATTGAGCCCGAATTGCCCACCGTACCCACTCAACCGGCACAAGTACGCTTCACACGGTTGAAGGTGGGAAATGAAGAAATATTCCCCGGCAGCGGACTGCTGCCATTGGATATCTCCGTTACCAAAGAAATCAGCATCCATGAACGTGAGAAATCCTTTTCTGTGGAATTCTCGGCACTCAATTTCGATCCAGATGACGCAGCAACCTATAGTTACCGACTCCTGGGCTTTGACAAGAAATGGATACAAGTGCCCAATGACAGGCGATTTGCCAGTTACACCAATCTCTCTCCCGGCACTTATACCTTACAGGTAAAATATACTCCGTACAACGGAGAAAAGGAAGAGAAGATTACCGAACTGAAGATTACGATTAAGCCTTATTTCTATAAGACAATCTGGTTTGTACTGTTGGTTATTGTTCTCGCCTCGCTCATCGTATGGCAATTCTACCAATGGCGCATACGCAACCTGAAACACCAGAAAGAACTTCTTCACCGCAAAGTGGAGCAGCGCACCCACGAGCTCAAAGAACAAAAGCTATTACTGGAGAAACAAACCGAAGAGTTGTCACGCCAGAACCAAACACTGAAACAGCAGAATGAAAAAATTACCCGGCAGAAAGTTCAGTTGGCGCGGATGGCACGAAAAGTGCAGGAACTGACTTTGGACAAGATATCTTTCTTCACGAATATTACACATGAGTTCCGCACACCGATTACGCTGATTATGGGTCCGATAGAGCGCGCACTGAAATTAAGCTATAATCCGCAAGTCATCGAGCAATTACATTTTGTAGAACGCAACTCCAAATATCTGCTATCACTCGTCAATCAGCTTATGGACTTCCGTAAGGTAGAATCGGGCAAGCTGGATATAGTTAAAACCAAGAGCAACTTTCTGAAATTCGTCGACGAACTGCTCGCCCCGTTCGTAGTCTTTGCCCAAGAGCGGAATATCGTACTGAAACGGTTTTACCGGATACCTTCACCGGAAATCTCCTATGATGAAGAAGCGATGCACAAAGTATTGACGAACCTGCTGAGCAATGCCATCAAATTTACGCCCAACGGCGGAAACGTGTCTTTATTCATAGCCCTGTTGCCACCTGCCAATGACCGTAAATCCACGCTTTACATCTGCATCAGCGATACCGGCAGCGGTATTCCCGATGATGATATCAGCAAGATATTCAATCGGTTCTACCAGTCGAAAGGACAAACCAACTATCCTATGTACGGACAGGCGGGAAGCGGTATCGGACTTTACCTGTGCAAACGTATCGTACAAATGCATGGTGGCGAAATCTATGCCCGGAACAACCATACTGCAGGGTGTTCACTGCGTATTCTCCTGCCTGTAGCTCCGGAAGACAGCACGACGGAGACAATAGCCGAAAGCAGTCCGCAGATTGCGGTCGCCGATACGATACAAACGCCCAATGCTGCCGGGAAAAGCTTGTCCATTCTGGTCGTAGAAGACAACGCGGATATGCGCGGATACATCCGTTCTATCCTGCGGGACAAATACAACGTACTTGAAGCCGCCCATGGCGCGGAAGCCCTGAATATACTGAACTCGCATGCAGTAGACTTTATCATCAGCGACCTGATGATGCCCGTAATGGATGGCATTGAACTGTCCCGCCGGGTAAAAGAAAACTTCGCTATCTCTCATATCCCTTTCCTTATGCTGACTGCCAAGACATCGCAAGAGTCACGTCTGGAAAGTTACCGTACAGGAGTAGACGAATATCTGCTGAAACCTTTTGACGAAACGCTGCTGCTTACCCGCATAGAGAATATCCTTGAGAACCGCAAACGCTACCAAAAGAAGTTTGCCATAGCCATGGATGTAGACGCTCTGAATATGGAAGAAGAATCAAGTGACAAGAAATTCCTCAACCGCATAATGGATGTCATTAAGGAGAATTACAAAAATTCCTATTTTGAGGTCAGCGATTTCTGCGAAATGGCGGGTGTGAGCAAGAGCCTGCTGAACAAAAAGTTGCAAAGCCTCGTCGGGCAGTCTGCCGGACAGTTCATACGCAACTACCGCCTGAACATTGCCCGCGAACTGTTGCTGAAAAACCGGGAAAACAAAAGTATGAATATTGCGGAAATTGCTTATGAAGTAGGATTCAACGACCCTAAATACTTCACCAGGTGCTTCACCAAATACTTTAATATAACACCGAGTTCACTGCTTAACGAGGAAGAATAGTCTTACCTCGGAGAGAATACTCTTTACCCCTGTATGTAAACGACGTTACATACAGGGGTAAAAACAATAAACCCGCACAATAAACTGTATTTTTTACACTTAAAAATTCGTTTATCCACCTCTAAAACACATTTGTCCACCCTCATTTACGACACAAGCCCTACTTTTGCCATGCAATCGGTACTCAATCCTTTGGAAGAGAACCATGCATTTAAAGTTTAATTTTAATCTTAAATATTATGAAGAACAACAAAAGAACAACTATCACATCGTACATGGAATTGACTAAAATCCAACTTTCATAGCCAAGCAACAATCTATTAAATTAATAACCTTAATACTTTTAAAAATGAGGAAACATTTATTTTTTTCCGTAATGCTTAGTCTGTGTGCCTTTGGCGGCATGGCGGTGTATCCTACACCTGTCATGGCTACCGTGACACAATCTCCGACTATCAAGGTTCGTGGCCAAGTTGTCGACGAACAAGGTGAACCCATGCCAGGGGCTACCGTCAGGGTTAAAGGTGGACAAGGCGGAACCATTACCGACCTGGACGGAAACTTCCAACTGGAGGTTTCTGGAAACGCTATCCTTTCAATAAGCTATGTGGGTTTCAAGGAACGTGAAGTGGCCGTTCGCAATCGTGCCATCATTGAAACCATTCAGTTGCAAGCCGATGATCAGATGCTTGATCAAGTGGTTGTCGTGGGTTACGGTACACAGAAGAAATCCGACTTAACCGGTTCTGTGGCTGTAGTAGATGCGAAAGCCTTGAAACAGACATCAAACTCCAACATCTCCAGCATGCTCGAAGGTAAGGTTTCCGGCGTACAAATCACCTCCGACGGACAGCCCGGCGCAGATCCTACCGTTCGTATCCGTGGTGTCGGGTCTTTCGGCAGCACCTCTCCTCTTTATGTTATCGACGGTGTTCCCATGGGAACTTCCATCCGCGATTTCTCTTCAAACGATATTGAAACTATCCAGGTACTGAAGGATGCTTCGGCTGCTGCCATCTACGGTTCACGTGCGGCCAATGGTGTGATTATCATCACCACCAAACGCGGACAAAAAGACCAACCGCTGAAAGTGGATTATAATGGATACTTCGGTATGGATTATATTCCTAAAGGTGTCTATGATGTAATGGATGCTGACCAGTACAGCCAGTACATCGGCCAGGCGTGCGCAAACTCCAACACTCCGTTACCATCGGGATACCAGCTTGACAGCGAAACCGGAAAATATCATTTCCAAGATGCCACCAACACCAACTGGTTTGACGAAGTATTCAAAACGGGTATCCGCCAAAACCACAATGTGAACCTCTCTGGAGGTGGTGCACATAACACCTATAATATATCATTAGACTATTTCAACCAAAAAGGAACTCTCGAAGGTGCCGGTCCTAACTACGAACGTTACACTGCGCGTGTCAACAACACCATGGACACCAAGTTCGTAAAGTTCCAGACCAGCCTTGTCTACTCTCACTCCGACCAAGACAACATGGGCTTGTCGAATGCTTCCGAATACGTTCAAGGTTTGTATGGCGACGTAACCAACGTGCTGCGTGGCACCTTGCTGATGCAGCCCACCATCAAGGCATACGATTCTTCTACATGGGTACTTGATAACTTGGTGGGAATCGCCAACAACTTCAATTATGATGCTTACGGCTATGGCGTATACTACGATACCGTGCATGGTGACATCTCCGCTTCCAATCCGTTGCTGGTTAATAACCTGCTGCAACGCAACACCCGCGTGGATCGCTTCGTGGGAACAGGTTCGGCAGATGTAGACATCTTCAAGATGCTTGGCATCAACAGCAAGAACCACAAACTCAACTATAAAGTCAACCTTTCTTACAGCAAAACCCATTGTAAGGACTTTACTTGGATACCTGCATGGGTGCAGAGTAACCGCGTGTACTTGGCCAAAAGCAACGAACGGCTCACCAAGGGGTCACGCGACTATTCGGATGCTTTGATAGAGAACGTGCTTACTTACGACGGTACGATAGGCAAGCACCACATCAACGTAGTGGCAGGTCAGACTTACGAAGAAGAAAACACCGACCTGCTGACCGGATGGGGAATCGACTTCACCGAGCCTTATTTCCTACAACTCCAGAATGCTTCCAACACGTATTCTGAAAGCTACGAATACAAGCATGCCCTCTCGTCCTACATCGGTCGTATCAATTACAATTACGATGACAGATACTTATTCTCGGCAACAGTACGCCGGGATGGCAGCTCCCGCCTGACCAGAAATATCCGTTGGGGAACTTTCCCCTCCGTCTCTGTAGGCTGGCGCTTCGACAAAGAGAGATTCTTCCCTTTCAATACGAATGTCGTGAACATGTTCAAAGTACGTGCCAGCTATGGTGAACTCGGTAACGAGAATATCGGTGAGTATATGTATCAGGCTGTCATGTCGCGCAACAACATGACTTACAACTTCAACGGTAACGTAGTGACCGGTTCTGCCGTTTCCACTTTCGTGGACAATAACTTGGCATGGGAGAAAAAGAAGACCTACAATGTGGGCATCGACCTCGCCTTGTTCCACAACCGCCTGGAGTTTACGGCCGAATGGTACAAGAACATCAGTGAAGACTTGCTGTATGCTGTTCCTGTTCCCGAACAAGCCGGTGTATCCAATACCACCGTTACGATGAATGCCGCCTCAATGAACAACTCCGGCTTCGAATTCTCCGCCACCTACCGCAACCGGGATCATGATTTCAAATATGAAATATCGGCCAACCTTAGTACGGTACGCAACCGTGTAACCTCGTTAGGTTTCGGTACCGACTCTTACATCTCTGGAGCATACATTACCAAAGTCGGTCAAGAAATAGGTCAATTCTACGGCTGGGCTTACGAAGGTATTGCCCGCACACAAGAAGACTTGGACAACCATGCCACCCAAGAGGGTGCCCAGATTGGCGACTGCCTCTATAAGGACGTGAGCGGACCGAACGGTGAACCCGACGGTAAAGTAGACGCCAACGACCAAGTGGTGCTGGGCAGCGGTATGCCTAAAATTCATTTCGGTCTCAATGCTCGTTTTGAGTACAAGCGCTTCGACCTGAGCATCGCTACCTTCGGCGCACTGAACTATCACGTCAGCGACGACATCTACAACTCGCTTAACTCTTGCTACGGCTGGGGAAACAAAGAGGTGGGTGTGCTCGATGCCAACCGCTTTAGCGAAGACGGCAGCACTTATCTCTCCAACGTGCCACGCACCTATATCACCAACAATGCCAGCTTGGGTTGGAACGACCTCTTCAGTTCACGCAAAATTCAGAACGCAGCCTACTGGAAGATTGCCAATGTAGAATTGGGCTACAACTTCCCTAACGAGTGGTTCGGCAAATATGTGTCCGATGTACGTTTTTACGTTTCAGCACAGAATCTCCACACATTTACCGGCTATCATGGTTATAATGTAGACTATGCGGGAGGAACTTTCACCCCGGGATACAACTTCTGTTCTTATCCTACTGCACGCACTTTCATGTGTGGCGTTCATTTTACATTCTAATCGTTACTATCTAGTACCTAAATACTAAAAACATATCTTATGAAACTAAATAAATATTCACTTGCTCTCATTTTGGGATTTAGCACTCTGGCTTCTTGCAGTGACAGATTGGATCTGTTGAATCCCAACCAGCAAACCTCAAGTACTTTCGGCTTCGATGCCGATGATTTGGAGGAGAGTGTTATTGCCGCCTACAACCACATCCGCATGGAAGGATCCTACGCCCGTGTAGGTTACAACATCGATGTGTGTCGTGGCGACGAGGCATGGAACTCTTCACAAGTATGGTACATGCCTTTCGATGACCTTAACGCAGAAGTTACCTCGGACATCACGTGGTGGCCTTGGCGCGAGTGGTACTACACCATCAACGTATGCAACTTTGCCATCTCCCGTTGCGATGAAGACAACAGCCAACTCTCGGAGAAAATGAAACGCATCAAGGGGCAAGTGCTCTTTTTGCGCGGACTGTCCTACTATAACTTAGTTGGTTATTATCAGAATCCGCCCCTCATTACGGATTACGCCACCTACTCCTCGCTCGATGGACTTTATGGTGCCAACAGTACCTATGACAATGTGCTCGACCAGGTGGAAGCAGATTTCCACGAAGCGATGGAATTGCTTCCTTCTCGTGACGAAGGCGGCGAATGGGCCGGCGGACGTGCTACCAGCGGTGCTGCGGCAGGCTATTATGCCCGCGCCCTCATGATGCGCCAAAAATACAACGAAGCACTCCCGGTGTTGAAAGACATCATCGGTAAGAAGTATGGTACTTATAGGCTGATGGACAACTATGGAGATAATTTCCGCGAAGGCTCGGCCTACGAGAACAACGCAGAGAGCCTCTTCGAGGTGCAGTTCCTCGACTATGATTCGCAGGGTACCGACGATGAGTGGACGCCTGTGAACACAAGCCCCAATGCCACACAAGGATCGGCCATCGAGAGCAACTTTGCTCCGGGTGTTTATGGCGGATGGGCCGACATCTCGGCTTCGCCTTGGCTCTATCAGCTCTTCAAAAGTGAACGTACCACCTATGGCAAACTCGACCCAAGACTCTATTGGACCATCGGTACTTACGAGACTGATTGGGCAAATTTTGAGTATGGTAACGTAGCTTACACCCACGAACTTTCGGCCACCGATAATATCGTGACGAACAACACCTACGGCGGCCTGCCGATTGCCAAATTCACGAATTTCCGTACAGGCCTGTATAGTACTGTGGTTACGGGTTTACACGATGGCATCAACCTGCGCTTGATGCGCTATTCCGATGTGCTGCTCCGCGCTGCCGAATGCGAAAACGAGGTCAATGGCCCCACACAGCAGGCTATCGACTGGATTAACGAAGTGCGCAATCGCGCCGATTTGCCCGATTTAAAACTTTCGGACTTCGACACGGCCGACAAACTCTTTGAGCAGATTGCCAACGTAGAGCGTCCCAAAGAATTCGGATGCGAGTTTGGCCGGGGCTTCGACCTCATCCGTTGGGGCTTCTTCTACGACAGTAGCCGCTTGCAACAACTCAAGGAACACGGCACCTTCCGCCGTTCCACCGAAGGGGTGAAAGATCCAGTCAGCTACAGCGATATGGCAACCGATCCTACGTTGAAAAGCTCGTTCGATACTTACATACCGGGACACGAGTTCCTGCCTATTGTACAGCAGCTGACCAACA